>PHCA01000389.1:1302-1947 GCA_002842085.1 Chloroflexi bacterium HGW-Chloroflexi-1 | reverse complement strand
GGTAGCGTCAGCCCAGGAGGGTGTGGATCCCGACCGAGGGGTAGGTTGGGATCCAGGCCAGATCGACGCGCAACTTATGGATTTGGAGCCATACATGCAGTACGGCGAGAAAGATGGGCAGTGGTCGCAAACCTTTGACGCGGCTGCGGCCCAGCAGGCCGGCTTTGATAAATCGATGATTCAACTGGCCCAGCAGATGGTTGCCTATCAGAATGCTTTGGCGCAAGCAGCATTCACCACCGGGATCGAAGACGTGACGCAGCTTGATGTGTCCCTGGAGCAATTCCCCGCTGTGAAGGCCTTCATGGCGGCCATGACAGAGCTTCGCGCCGCGCAGTCGGAGGACTTGCAGTTGCAGGCGCAGTTGCAGGAGGACGGGACACCCCAGGACGGGGCAGGTGCTGCACTGCCCAACCTCTTCCCCCTCCCCCCCCTCCCCCCCCCCCCTACTCTCTATCATAAGTGTGGAGCGTGGTCGAATCCAATTCCGAATCATACTCCGCCAAGGGATCACTTTCCCGTACCATGGCCGTGGACACCTGCTCAGTGGCTGATAGGGTTGGGGTACCATAAGACAGCGTACTACGCCTGTAACTTTAACGATGCCAACTGTGCGACGGACTACACCCAGAGTCGTAGCTATAA
>PHCA01000389.1:0-1254 GCA_002842085.1 Chloroflexi bacterium HGW-Chloroflexi-1 | reverse complement strand
ATTAAGGACGACTACTGTATAGACGGCGACTGCTTTTACCACTTCGGTCTTCGATTGCAAACGTAGTAGAAACTTGGGATGCCTTTATGGGCATCCCAAGTTTTTTTAAGCAACAATCCAGCTTGCTGTACCCCACCTTTCAGGCGGCCGGCTGGCCGGTTGGCGACGGGGCCGCCGGGCAAGGCCTCCTGCCAATCATCCCTGGCGCCACATGCCCATTGGCCGGCCGCGCTGCAAGCCGCCCCTCACACCGGCCGACGCAAAACCTTGAACCGCAAGGGCGCGAACCTGAGCGGGTGGAATGCGCCAACGAGATCCCCCGAGTTCCTATGAGTTTCCCTGGGGCGCGCTGGGTAAGACAGTTCGCTCGATTTCGGCGATCAGAAACGGCAGGTTGGAGCGGGTGAAGCTCAGTTCCGGCGCGGGGACGCGCTGGCGCTTGATGTCGGGAGGTACATGCTTGTGGTGCGGGTCGGTGCTGGCCAGCGACAGATCGTGGGGATGTGGGACGGAGTCGTACCAGTAGAGCTTTTCCTTGGAGGAGACGTAGACCAGCGTGGAGCGCCGGATGCTGGGGTAGCGTGAGGGCAGCGCGTAGATGAACGCCTGGTACGCGGCCGGTGACGAGAGCGGGTCAGGCATAAGCCAGTTCCAGATTGCTCCTGATCTGGACCGCGACTGGCTGCCGGACGATAAGTTGCCGGTACTTCTCATCCAGGCTTAGCCAGGTCTTGTAGAGGGCCAGCCACTCGATGAATTCCATGCGGTACTCGTCCAGCGCATCGAACTCGGCCAGATCGCCGCGCAACATGGCGGCGTGAAAATCGTGGGACTTCACGCCGAATTTGACCTCGAAGCGGCCCATTTCCGCTTCCAGCCGGCGGATGTCTGTGAGCAAGTTGTTGAGAGGCATTGTGCGTCATCTCGCTTTCTGCAAGCGATTCTAGCACAGGTCAGGCCTGCCGTCGATGACAAGTTGAACGCGATTCACTCAACGAAAGGCGCCGCCGGCCGCCAACGGGATAATGTGTTCCATCACCATGGCGACGCCCGCCCATTCTGGGCTGCGACAATAGCTACAGCGCTGACCGGCTCGCGCGGCGACTTTTCGGGGGGCGGGAGAGAGCGGACGGCCTTTTACTGCTCACAGTATCGTACTTTTGGGGACGCATGTCAAGACCCGATTCTCTCCAGCTCGCAAATTCGCCGCGCCAGCGGCGCCAAAAGATGGTATACTGTCACTATCGTATCCTC
>PHCA01000388.1 GCA_002842085.1 Chloroflexi bacterium HGW-Chloroflexi-1 | reverse complement strand
CAGGCTCAAGATGACGGGAGAGTGGGTGGCGAGCAGCACTTGGGCGCCGTAGACCGAAGACAGCGACTGTAGCACCGTTTCCACGGCCCGCGGATGGATGCCGTTCTCCGGCTCCTCGATCAGATAGGCGCCCTCTAAGCCAGGGAGGTAGGCCAGAATCGTCAGAGCCAACAGCCGAAGCGTGCCATCGGAGACCAACCAGGAGGGCGCCTGTAACCCCGTGTCATAGTCCAGGACGAGATAGCGATGGCGGTCCTCCGGGCGTTCCACTGTCCGGATGCTCTGCAAATCCGGGAGCGCGGTGCGCACGTGGGCGATCCACTCGGCCAGACGGTCAGGCGCGCGCCTGCAGGTCGTTGACCACCCAAGGCAGGTTGCTGCCATCCGGCTGGAACTGGCGAGGGCTGCCGGGCCGGCTGGGACGGCGCAACGACTCGCTGTTCAGCGCAAGCCGTTGGACGCCTTCCAGGAGGGAACGCCGGAACCAGATCGAAACCGGAAACTTCTCCTCGTCTTCTGGCAGATTCGCCAGCGCCGAACGCCGCGGTCCCAGGCGAAACAGGTTGTTCCAGTCGGAGCTCTCCGACCGGAAGTAGTCGTTGCCCGATTCAGTGACCTTGTTTACGACGCGGCGCCAGCCGGGGGGAGTGCGTTTGCCCGCTGACGTTACGATGGTATTGGGCGGTGGCAGATCCTCAGGAAAGCGGGTCCGTTGAATCGCCGCGCCGTTTTCCTCGGCCGAAGTCTCAGGCTTCAGCCATAGCACTTCGGCCAGTAGGCTGACCTCGCGCGTCTCTGGGAGCAGCCCAACTCGCACTTCGTAGCGCACGCACGCGTAATTGCCGTTCTTGCGCACGCGCAGGGTTTCGGGGATAGCCGCTTCGATGGCAAGCTCGAACGACTCACCGCGGCGCATCCAGCAAAGGTCGCGCACATCTGGTGCGCGACCGGCAACGGCGGCAGCAACACCTTCCTTCTCGCGCACCAGGTCTGCCAGGAAGGCTACGACATCCAGGAGCGTAGACTTGCCGCTCGCATTAGGGCCGATCAATACCTGGAAAGGCCCGATGTGCTGTCGCACGTAATGCAAACAGCAGTAGGAAAGGGCTTCGATTTGCGCAATCATAGCAACATCCTTGACTCAGCGGCCGCCATCACCTCGTTGGCGCTGATGCGCACCGCGCCAGTTTGCCGGGCCAACCGGCGGCCAAAGGGGTTTTGACCCGGATGAATCCGAGCCAGAATATCGAGAGATATTTCTT
>PHCA01000058.1:21310-49050 GCA_002842085.1 Chloroflexi bacterium HGW-Chloroflexi-1 | reverse complement strand
GACGGGCGCGGAGGAACGCGGACAAAACCTGATCTTATCCGCATCGACCCGCGTTAGTTCGTGTCCCACCCACAAGTAGTTTGCCGAAAGGACCATCCTACATCATGCCATACATTCAGTCTGTCCCCTTGCTCGACCTGAAGGCGCAATACGCGACCATCCGCGACGAAGTGCGCGCCGCCATCGACCGCGTCGCCGAGGCCCAGTGGTTCATCGGCGGGCCGGAAGTGGAGGGGCTGGAACGCGAGGTCGCCGACTATTCCCAGTGCCGGTTCGGCATCGGCGTGTCCTCGGGCACCGACGCCCTGATCGTCTCGCTGATGGCCATCGGCATCCGACCGGGCGACGAGGTGATCACCACGCCATATAGCTTTTTCGCCACGGCCGGCTGCGTCGCGCGCGTGGGCGCCCGGCCGGTCTTCGTGGACATCGACCCGGCCACATTCGACATCGACCCGGCCGGCATCGAGGCCGCCATCACCGACCGCACCAGGGCGATCATCCCGGTGCACCTCTACGGCCAGATGGCGGACATGGACCCGATCATGGAGATCGCCGGCCGGCACGGCCTCTACGTGATCGAGGACGCGGCCCAGGCCATCGGCTCGGAGTACCAGGGCCGCCGCGCCGGCTCGATCGGGCGCCTGGGCTGCTTCAGCTTCTTCCCCTCGAAAAACCTGGGCGGCTTCGGCGACGGTGGCATGGTCGTCAGCAACGACCCCGACCTGGCCCACCGGGTCAAGCTGCTGCGCAACCACGGTGCGGAGCCGAAGTACTATCACAAGATCATCGGCGGCAATTTTCGATTGGATGCCCTGCAGGCGGCCGTGCTGCGCATCAAGTTGAAGTATCTCGACGGCTGGACCGCGGGTCGGCAGAGGAACGCTGACCGCTATCGGAGGCTGTCTGCCGAGGCGGGACTGATATCGCACGCAATACCTAATACCCAATACCCAGTACCGAAAACGCAAGACGCCATCGTCCTGCCGCACGACGCCGGCTTCGGTCGCCACATCTACAACCAGTTCATCATCCGCACCACGCGGCGCGACGCAGTGATGGCCCGGCTGAAGGAGCACAAGATCGGACACGAGATCTACTACCCGGTGCCGCTGCACCTGCAGGAATGCTTTGCGGATTTGGGCTACCGCGCAGGCGACCTGCCCGCGAGCGAAAGCGCCGCGCGTGAAACGTTGGCGCTGCCCATCTATCCCGAGCTGACCGAGGCGATGCAGGCCGGGGTCGTGGCCGCGATCGGAGAAGCTTACGCGTGAGCGCTGGCAGTGAGCGATGAAGGTCCTGACTGTCGTCGGCGCGCGACCGCAGTTCATCAAGGCCGCGTCTGTCTGTAAGGCGTTGCGCGCAGCCGGGCACACCGAGTACCTGGTCCATACCGGCCAGCACTACGACTACGGGATGTCGCAGGTCTTCTTCGATGAGCTGGGCATCCCCCAGCCGGATATCAACCTGGAGATCGGCTCGGGCGCGCACGGCTGGCAAACGGGCCAGATGCTGATCCGGCTGGAGGAGGCGCTGTTGGCGCAGCGCCCGAACTGGACGTTGGTCTACGGCGACACCAACTCCACGCTGGCCGGTGCGTTGGCGGCTGTCAAGCTACGCATCCCGGTGGCACACGTCGAGGCGGGACTGCGCAGCTTCAACCGGGAGATGCCCGAAGAGCACAATCGTGTCCTGACCGATCACATCGCCGATCTGCTCTTTTGTCCCACGCAGACGGCGGTGGACAACTTGCGAAACGAGGGTCTCACCAAGGGCGTGCACCTGGTCGGTGACACCATGTACGATGCGGTTCTCCAGTTTGCGGAAGCAGCCCGGAAGCGATCGACGATTCTGGAGCGTCTCGGACTTAAGCCGAAGGGCTATCTGTTGGCTACCGTCCATCGGCCCTACAACACAGACGTCCCGGAAAACCTGCGCAATATGCTGACCGCGTTCGCGGAGATCGAAGAGCCGGTTATCTTCCCCGTCCACCCGCGCACGCGGAAAAAGATCGAGGAATTGGGCAGCGCGGTCGGTGGTCGGCGGCCGACGGTCAACCCGCGCATGATCGATCCTCTCGGCTACCTGGACATGTTGGCCCTGGAGCAAGACGCCCGGTTGATCCTGACCGATTCGGGCGGCATCCAAAAGGAAGCTTACTGGCTGGGCGTCCCCTGCGTGACGCTACGTACTGAAACCGAGTGGGTGGAGACCGTGGAGGCGGGGTGGAACGTCGTGGTCGGGGCTGACCGAGCGCGCATTCTGACCGTACTAAGGTCACTGGTAACGCCTGCGCAGCACCCAGCGCTGTACGGCGACGGACAGGCGGCCGACCATATCGTAGGAGTGTTGGAGCAAAATGATCGAAGATAAGACGATTTTCATCACCGGTGGGGCTGGCTTCATCGGCTCCACGCTTGCGGGGCGGCTACTAGACCACAACCGCGTCGTCCTCTACGACAACCTGGCGCGTAACGCGCTGCAAGACCAGCCGTTTCGGAACCATCCCAACCTGCGACTGGTTCAAGGGGATGTCTTGGACGCAACGTATGTCGCCAAAGCGATGCGTGGAGCTGACGTCATCGTGCACTGTGCGGCGATCGCCGGCATCGATACGGTGATCAAGAGCCCGGTGACGACGATGCGCGTTAACATGATCGGTTCGGCCAACGTGCTGGAAGCCGCCGCCAACTTGCCGAGTTGCGACCGGGTGATCTGTTTCTCTACGAGCGAAGTTTTCGGCCAGCAAGCGTTTCGCTCGTCCGAAACTGATAACACAGTGATGGGCAAAGTTGGAGAGGCGCGCTGGACGTACGCGGTCAGTAAGGTCGCGGAAGAGCACCTGGCCATCGCCTACTTCCAGGAGAAGAGACTGCCGACCACGGTGCTGCGTCCATTCAACGTCTACGGCCCGGGGCAGGTGGGCGAGGGGGCGTTGCGCACCTTCATCCAGCGTGCCATCCGGGACGAAACCATCGAGATCCACGGCGACGGCACACAGATCCGAGCCTGGTGTTACGTGGACGACATGGTCGAGAGCGTGCTGTTGGCCATGGAACACCCAAAGGCGGTCGGCGAATCGTTCAACATCGGCAATCAACGCGCAGTCACGACCATCTACGGCCTGGCCAACACGGTGATCCGCGTGTTAGGCTCGCAATCGCCCGTCATTTTCACCAGCAAGGATTACGTCGACGTCGAGCTGCGGATCCCGTCGGTGCGCAAGGCGCGGGACCTGCTGGGCTTCGAAGCGCAGATCGACCTGGACGAGGGTATCCGGCGCACGGCCGAGTATTATAGGAAGCCAAACGCATGATCCGGCTGACCATCCCGTCCATCGAGGAAGACGACCTGCAAGCCGTGCGCGAGACGGTGGCATCAGGCTACCTGGTACAGGGGTCCCGCGTCGCCGCGTTCGAGCGGACCGTCGCGCTCTATGTCGGGACAAAGCACGCGGTCGCGGTGAGCAACTGCACGGCCGCGCTGCACCTGGCGCTGCTGGCGTTGGACGTCCAGCCGGGCGACCTTGTCGTGGTCACCGCCTACTCGTGGGTGGCGACGGCTAACGTGATCGAGCTGTGTGGCGCGCAGCCGGTTTTCGTGGACATCCGCCCCGACACCTTCAACCTGGACCCGGACCGATTAGACGAGACAATGGCCCGGTTAATGGCCGTCCCCGACACCGCGCGCCGCGTCAAGGCCATCCTGCCGGTCCACACCTTCGGCCAACTCGCCGACATGCCGGCCATCCTGAAAATCGCCGGCCGCCACGGGGTTCCGGTAATCGAGGACGCCGCGTGCGCGCTGGGCGCAACGTTGGACCGGGTGCAGCAGCCCGGCTTCTGGCCGGGTGCGCGGCCGGCCGGCGCCTGGGGCGCCCTGGGCTGCTTCAGCTTCCACCCGCGCAAGGCGCTCACGACCGGCGAAGGCGGGATCGTCACGACAGACGACGACGCGCTGGCCCGCCGCGTGCGTGCGTTGCGCAACCACGGACTGGACCCGGACGCCCCCGCGGCCGACTTCATCATGCCCGGGTTCAACTATCGGCTCACTGAATTTCAGGCCGCGCTGGGCAGCACGCAGATGACCAAGCTCGACCGGATCATCGCGGCGCGCAGGCGATTGGCCGCGCGCTACGACGAATTGCTCCAAGGAACCCCGATGCAGCCGCCGGCCGTCGCGTCGGGGTCCGCGCCGGTCTACCAGTCCTACGTCATCCTGCTCCCAGAAAACGCCGCGGCCGTCCGGGCCGAGCTGATCGCCCGGCTTCGTGCGGAAGGGATCGAGACGACCATCGGCACCTGGCACATACCGCGGACGACCTATTTTCGCACCCGCTACGGCTATCGCCTGGGCGACTTCCCGGTTGCCGACCAGGTCTTTGCCCGTTCGTTGACGCTGCCCCTGCACGAGAAGCTGAGCGAGACGGAGCAAGAGGAGGTCGTCGCCCGTCTCAGCCAGGCCCTGGGCAGCTTGCCCTCAGGATCATGATCCGACACCCCACCGCGGCGGCGGGTGACACCCTGCGGCGAGCCGGCATCGCCAACCCGGCCCGCCTGCTGCGCCTGCTGAACGAGACGGTGGCAGCCCTCGAGCTCGATCTCGCCGGGTTGGTGGTCCTGACCGAAGCCGCCAGTGGGCCTTACATGGTCACACCGGTCCTCGCCGCGCTGGCGGGCGCCGACCGCGTGTTGGCGCTGACCCGCGATTCACGGTACGCTCCGGCCAGCATCGTGATCGCACAGACGCAGGCGTTGGCCGCGTGGGCGGGCCTGTCCGTGGCACACGCCGGAGCGATTGGCGCCGGAGGCTTAGCGCCGGCCATCGGAATCCATACCGTCCGCTCAGCCGACCTCTTCGCCGCGGCCGATATCGTGACCAACCTGGGATTCGTCCGCCCGCTCGACGCGGCGGCTGTGTCGGCGCTGAAGCCGACGGCGGTCGTGCCGCTGATGTGCGAGGCGTGGGAGGTCCGCCCCGACGACGTCGCTCTGGACGTTTGCCGGCAACGCGGCATCCCGGTGCTCGGCACAAACGAGGACCATCCCGCCGTGGATGTCTTTGCCTACAGTGGCCCCTTGTGCCTGAAGCTGCTCTTCGACGCACAGATCGAAGTCCATAAGAGCCGGATCGTGATCGTCAGCGGCGACCAGTTCGGCCCAGTCATTGAACACGCCCTGGCGCGCGCCGGCGCCGCGGTGCGCCGGTTCCCTGATCTGCGGAACATCCCGCCGGCCGACCTCGTCGGCGCCGACGCGCTGATCATCGCCGACTACACCCGGCCCGACATGATCCTGGGACCTGACGGCGACTTGACCGGCGCCGACTTGGCGCGCACCTGTCCCGCCGCGACCGTCGTACAGTTCGCCGGCCGGGTGGCTGTGACAGACCTGACCCGGGCCGGGATCGCCGTCCATCCGGGCCTCGAGTTCGGGCCGCACCGCATGGCGGTCACGCTGGCCGGCTTAGGGCCGCGGCCCGTCGTCGAGCTTCACGCGGCCGGGCTCAAGGTAGGTGAATTGGCCGCCCGCGCACGCCTGACCGGTGTTCCCTCAGCAGCGTTGACCACCGTGTACTTCGGCGGACACGTGACCGGGGTGGCTGTGGCCGGTCTCCTGACCGAGCCACGGTGGCTCGGTCAGGAGACCGGCCACAGCGAGCGATTCCCCGAAAAATTGAGAAGATACTTTCCGGCGCCGCTTGCAAGCCATAGCTCGAGCACAACCTGCAAAAACTGGGTGCTTACGCTGAACGCGAAGCACTCCGTCCCTACCTGATACGCTGAAAGGACAGACTATGCGCCTGTCAGAACTGACCGGGATCGTGCCGGTGGAAGTTGTCCGGGATGGCCCCATCTCTGCCCTGGGTTTCGTCACCCATCCAGGAAACGACATGCTGGTGTTCCTGGAAAGCGATCGCTTCCTGGCCCAGATGTTGGCCAACCCGCGTGTCACCGGCGTCATCACGACCGAGGCGTTGGCGGGGCAATTGCCGGCCAACGTCGGTCTCGCTCTCTCGCAAAACCCGCGCCGCGACTTCTACCGATTCCACAACCACCTGGCCGAGCACACCGAGTTCTATTGGCACGACTTCCCCATGGAGATCGCGGCCGACGCACAGATCAGCCCGGCGGCCCACGTGGCGGAGAAAAACGTACGCATCGGGCGCCGGACGGTGATCGAGCCAGGAGTCGTGGTGCTGTCGCGCACGATCATCGGCGACGATGTGATCTTGCGGGCCGGCTGTGTCGTGGGCAGCCAGGGGTTCGAGTTCAACCGCATCGGGGACGAGATCTTGCCCGTCGCGCACGCCGGCGGCGTGCGGTTGCACGACCGGGTGGAGATACAGGCCAACAGCACCATCTCCCGCTCGATCTTCGGCGGCTTCACCGAGTTGGACGAAGACACCAAACTGGACAACCTGGTCTACGTGGCGCACAACGTCAAGATCGGCAAGCGTTGTCTCTTGGCGGCCCACGCGATGATCGCCGGGAGCGTCACCATTGGCGACGATGTCTGGATCGGGTCTGGCGCGGCCATTTCGAGTGAGATCACCATCGGCGACCGCGCCAGCATCACCATCGGCTCGGTGGTGACCCGGGATGTGGCGCCGGGCCAGCGCGTCACAGGCAACTTCGCCGTAGACCACGACAAATTCATCGCGTTCTTGAAGACCATCCGCTGATGCGTGTCTTGCACCTGCCGCTCAATATTGCGTCCCAGGCCAGCGTGACCGTCCGGGCGCTGCGCGCTATCGGCGTCGAAGCTCGCGGCCTGGTCGTCAGCTCGCACGTGATCCAGTCGGCCGACGGGCTAGAGGTCATCCAAATCACGACCGGAAACAGGCTCCGGCGGCTAACCGACTCCCTCCGCCAATTGCCGCACGTTTTTGCAGCCATCCGTTGGGCCGACGTGATCCACTGGCATTATGGCACAACGGCGCTGCCGAAAGGCCTCGACCTGCTCTGGGCGACCCGGCTGCACAAGCCCGGGCTCGTGGAGTTCTGGGGTTCCGACATCCGCATCCCGGCTGTCGAAGCGGCCGACAATCCCTACTACGGCCGGCCAGGACCCGATTACGAGTACCAGCAGGCCGAAACCCTGGCGCACTCCCGCGCGAGTCAAGCCCGGTTCGCGCGCGCCGGCGCGCGCTGCCTGGTGTCCTGCAAAAGCTTGCTACCTTACATCCAGCCGGACCTGTTCCCGGACGTCTATTTTGTGCGGCAACGGGTCTGGCTGCCCGACTTTCGGCCACAACCGCCCGACCCGGAGCGGAAGCGCCCCGTGCTGGTTCACAGCCCTAGCGCGCCGGTCGCCAAAGGTACGGCGGCCGTGATGGCTGCCGTCGAAAGGCTGCAACGCAAATATGATTTCGAGTTTCGCCTGCTCCGGAATGTGCCCCGCCACCGGGCGTTAGAGATCGTCGCAGAGGCGGACATTTTCCTGGACCAGTTCGTGCTCGGCGGCTACGGGCTGGCTGCGCTGGAAGCCATGGCGCTCGGCAAGCCGGTCGTTTGTTACGTCAAGCCGTCGATGGTCGCCCAGTACCCGCCCGACCTGCCGGTCGTCAACGCGTCCCAGGAAAAGCTGGCCGATATCCTGGAAGGGTTGCTGCAGAATGGCAACCTGCGCCACGAGTTGGGCGTGCGCGGCCGGGCGTACGTCGAAAAGTACCATGACGCGCTGCACGCTGCCAGGCAACTTCAGGAGATCTACGAAGAGATCCTGGAGCCGAAAACCGAAAATCGCCGGCCATTTGGATGAACCGACCGCCCATGCCCCGTGTCTGCATGTTGGTCCGCAACGACTGCCGAACCGACTACCGCGTCTTGAAAGAAGCCGCTTCGCTGGCGCGCGCCGGCTACACGGTGACCGTGGTGGCGATCAACACCTATGGACCGCTGGAACGTGAGGAGCGCGCTGGGTTCGCGATCGTTCGCGTACCGGTCGAGCGATCGCGCCGCCGGCTGATCCAAGGTTGCAACCTGCTGCCGCGCGCGATCTGGCGCATGGCGACCGCAGCCCGGACCGTGCACGCCGACGTCTATCACGCCCACGACTCCGATGCCGTGTTGCCCGCCTGGCTGGCGGCCCGTCGCGTGCCGCGCGCCAGGCTGCTCTACGATGCCCACGAGGTCGGCTTCGGCTCGCTGCACCAGAGCCAGGAGTACTTTCCGGCGCCGTTGGCGCTGATCAACTGGGCCTGGGGGCTGCTGAACGACCGGATCATCCGCCAGCACACCGCCGCGGTGATCACCGTCAACGACGTGCTGGCGGACCTCCAGGCCGCGCACTATCGCATCCCCCGACCTGCCGTGGTCATGAACTGCCCGCCGCGCCCGCAGGCTCCTCCAGAGCACAGCACGATCCTGGCGGAACGTATCGGCGTCACCCCGGAGACACCCATAGTGATCTGCCAGGGGATGCTTGTGCGCGACCGGCATGGTGTGGGCCTGGAGAACCTCATTCGGGCCGCGCCGCTGTTCCATCGGGGCGCAGTCGTCATCATGGGCCGCGGGGCGCAGTTCGATGAGCTGGCCGGCCTGGCCGCTCAACCCCCATTCGCCGGACGCGCTTTCGTATTGCCGGCCGTGCCGCCGGAAGAACTCCTCGACTACACCAGCGGGGCCGCCATCGGCGCGATCCCAACGGAGATCCACCATCCCAGCCTCCGGTATTCGTCGCCCAACAAGCTGTTCGAATACCTGGCTGTGGGCCTGCCGGTCGTTACCAGCGATCTGCCGATCGTACGGCGGATCTGCGAGGAGTACGAATGCGGGCTGGTGTGCGATCCGACCTCACCCGCCTCCATCGCGGGAACAATCAACCGTCTGCTGGAAGATGCCGACCTGTATGCCCGGATGCGCGGTGGCGCGCTGGCCGCGGCGCAAGTCTACAACTGGCAGACGCAAGAGCAGGTCCTGCTCGATGTGTATCGCCGGCTGTTGGCAGGCCCATCGCCCAAACCCGACCAATCCGAAATCCGCAATCCCAGATCCACAATCCCATGATCCGCTTACGCCACCTGGTCAAGGATACGTCCGTCTATGGGCTGGTCAACGCCACCCGCAGCCTGGTGGGCCTGCTGCTGGTGCCCATCTACACGCGCGTCTTCCTGCCGGGCGACTACGGGCAGATTGACGTCCTGACGACCCTCGTGGCCTTCCTGACCTTGGGCGCGACGTTAGGCCTGGACACGGCCACCGCGCTCTATTTCTATGACAACACGGGTGAAGAGGATCGCAGGGCCATGGTTACCACGGCGGTCGCCACGCGCGTCGGCCTGTCGGTCCTTTTTGCGGCGCTCATCAGCCTCTTTGCGCCGGCCATCTCTGAGGTGCTCTTCCGCAGCGAGACGGCGGCGAGCACGATCCGGATCGCGGTCTGGACGGCGCCGGCCAACGCGATGGCGGGGTTCCTGATCGAGCTGTTGCGGCTGAGCCGGAAGCCGTGGATCTACGCCGCATTGTCGATCACGAACCTTCTGCTGAGCGTCGGGTTGAGCATCCTCTTCGTGGTCGGCCTGGGCTGGGGCGTCGACGGCGCCTTTGCCGGCCCGCTACTGGCCGGCGTGCTGATCCTGCCGGCGGGCTTTTGGGCCACGCGCAAGCTGCTGTCCCCTCGCTTCTCTCGCGCATGGCTGACGAAGCTGCTGCACATCGGCCTGCCGCTGATCCCGGCGGCGCTGGGCGGCTGGCTGATCGCCTACTCTAACCGCTATTTCCTGCTGCACTACGGCTCGGCCACGGATGTGGGGCTGCTGGCGGTGGGCAACAAAGCCAGTGCGCTGCTGGTGCTTTTCACCAGCGCCTTTCTGACCGCCTGGGGGCCGTTCGCGTTCTCGATCCAAAAGCAGGAGAACGCTCGACAGATCTACGCCAAGACGCTCACCTATTTCTGGATTGTGGCGGGCACAGGCGTGGTGATCGTGGCGCTGTTTGCAAAGGAGCTGCTCCTGGTGTTCACGACCACGAGCTATCTGGCCGGCGCGGCCGTTTCTGGGCTTATGGCGCTCCAGATCGTCGCCGACTCCAGCTATTACATCGTGAGCATCGGCATCGTGCTGGCTAAGAGGACCCGCCTGCTGGCCTACAGCGTGCCCGTGGCGGCGGCGGCCTGTGTGATTTTCAATCTGCTCTTAGTGCCTCGCCTGAACTACATCGGCGCCGCGTTGGCTGCCATGCTGGCCTACGGCGCCTCGGCGGTGATGGTCTACTTTCTATCGCAACGCGCCTACCCGATACCGTACGAAACCGGGAAGGTGCTGAGCATCCTCGCTATGTGCGTCATCGCGTGGCTGGCGGGGATGGCGACGAATCAGCTCAGCCTATGGGTGGGCATTGGTGTCAAGATCATATTGCTGGCCGCGTTCGTAGCAGCGCTGTTCCTCCTGCGCATCGTTGGTCCCAATGAAATCAACCTGGGATATGGCTGGGCGCGACGTCGCTTGCGGATGATGGGTCGTGGGCATTCCGCGTAACGGGATGCATAATGACGAATTGGCTGATCCGGAATCGAGTGCTGTATGTGTGGTATCGCTGGACTGATTAAGCTCAATGCCGCGCGTCTTGACGCGGCGCACTTGTCCGCGATGGCCGACGCCATCCGCCATCGCGGACCGGATGACATCGGCTACATCCTGGGGAATGTGGCCACGGGGGACTATGCCATCTTCGGTGGTGATGACACGCCGGCTGATGTATTCGGTTATCCGCTACCCTACGCTCCCGCCGGCCGGCTGACGCCTGGCGCGTTTGGCGCAGGAGAGTACACGCTCGGCCTTGCCAATCGGCGGCTTGCCATTGTGGACCTGGCGCCCACGGGCCACCAGCCGATGTGCAACGAGGATCGCTCGGTCTGGATCGTCTATAACGGCGAGCTATACAACGCCGAGGATCTACGCGCCGAACTGGCGGCCTTGGGCCACCGCTTCGTCTCGCACAGCGACACCGAGGTGATCCTGCACGCCTACGAAGCCTGGGACCAGGCGTGCCCGGCGCGCTTCAACGGCATGTGGGCCTTCGCGATCTGGGACATCCCGCGCCGGCGACTGATGCTTTCCCGCGACCGGGCCGGCATCAAGCCGCTTTACCTCTGGCAGGACGCCAACCGCTTTGCCTTCGCGTCGGAGATCAAGGCGCTTTTGGCCGTGGACATCCCGCGGCGCGCCAATCCGACGGCGATCTACGATTTCCTGGCCGCCAATCTGAGTGACCACACGGCAGAAACCTTCTTCGAGGGCATCCGCGCCCTGCCGGCCGCGCACACCTGGACGCTGGATCTGACCAGTGGCACGGCGCAGACCCGGCGCTACTGGCAGCTCGATCCGGCACGCCAGATCCGGTTGCCCTCAGACGCGGCCTACGCTAATGCGTTCCGGGAGCTGTTCGAGGATGCGGTGCGCCGGCATCTGATCAGCGACGTGCCCGTGGGCACCTGCCTGAGCGGTGGGCTGGACTCATCGGCGGTGGTCTGCGTGATCAACGCATTGATCCGCCAGCGAGGGCTGCATGTAGTGGGCATGGAGTCGCGGCAGAAGACCTTCTCCGCCCGCTACGACGACTCGCGGCACGACGAAGGCCGCTTCATCGAAACGGTCGTCGCGGACGCAGCCGTGGACGGCCGTATGATCTATCCAACCCCGGCCGACCTGGGCGAGAGCTGGCAGGATCTGGTCTATCACCTTGAAGAGCCGTTCGGCTCCACGAGCATCTTCGCCCAATGGAACGTCTTCAAGCTGGCCCGGCAGTCGGGCGTCAAGGTGACGTTGGACGGACAGGGCGGCGACGAGCTGTTGGCCGGCTACCTGGGCTTCTTCCCATTCTACTTCGCCGATCTGGCTGCAAGCCTGCGCTGGCCCCGGCTGATCGCTGAATTCCGCGGCCACTGCGCGCTGCATAGGGCTAATCCCCGCGGGGAAGCGCGCAACATTTTATCCAATTTGCTGCCCGAACGCCTCAGGCTGGACCTGAAGAACCGCGCGCTCGCGCAGCAGCCGTGGCTGGCGCCGGACTTCGCTGCGAGCCAGGCGGCCGCGGCGGGACGTTGGCGCACGGAGTCCGCTGTTGGCTCGCGGCTCAGCCGGGGACTGTATCGCGCCCTGGCCTTCGACCCGCTGCCCTCGCTGTTGCGCTTCGACGACCGTAATTCCATGGCTCACTCCATCGAGTCGCGCGTGCCGTTCCTCGACT
This sequence comes from Chloroflexi bacterium HGW-Chloroflexi-1, assembly GCA_002842085.1. GTDB lineage: Bacteria > Chloroflexota > Anaerolineae > CG2-30-64-16 > CG2-30-64-16 > CG2-30-64-16. The sequence goes on along the minus strand of PHCA01000058.1, from coordinate 36,860 downwards.
ACCGGCTGATCGAGTTCTGCTTTGCCTTGCCATCCGCGCAGAAGATCCGGGACGGCGCCACCAAGCACATCCTGCGCCAGGCCATGCGGGGGACCATTCCTGAAAGCGTACGGACACGACACGACAAGATCGGCTTCAGCACGCCGCAGGACACCTGGCTGCGCGGCGAGCTGGCGCCGTGGCTGCGCGAGGTGTTCACCTCACCTGAATTTCGCGGCCGGCCATATTGGTCGCCCGAAGCCGTCCTGGGCCTGCTCGATCGGCATGTTGGCGGCGCCGGCGACTACAGTTCGGTGCTCTGGCGCTGCCTGGTGACCGAGCTGTGGCGCCGCGCATTCGAGACTTGAGAGGGCGAACATGTCAGCAAACGTGTCGGCGCGGCCGGCGGTCTATCTGGTGGCCATCGAGGATATCGCCCAATCACCGCTGATCCGGGGGCAGGTGATCGCCTTGCTGAAGGCGATGGCAGCGCAAGGCGCACCTTGCCCCCTGGCCCTCGTCGCGCTCTACCCGATGCTCAACTGGTGGCGCCATCGTGGGCGCCTGGTCACGCTGCGCGCCGAGCTGGCTGAGTCTGGCATCGCCTTCCACGCATGGCCCATCGCCTTCCTGACGCGCTATTTCTACATGCCGCGGCCGTGGCTGGCCCTCTATCGCATCCAGGCGTGGCTGGCTGCGCTCACCATCACTGCAAGCCTGCGGCCGGTGATCATCCATTGCCGTTCCTACCCAGCCACGCTTGTCGGTGCGCTGGTCAAACGGCTGATCGGCGCCCGGCTCGTCTTCGACACCCGGGCTCTATACCCTGAAGAAGGCGCAACATTAGCTGAAGGCGGCAAGTCAGTTTTGCTTGATCCGACCGCATTTCGTGTTTGGAAGCAGATCGAAGCCGGGCTGTGCCGAGAAGCCGACGCGACGACTGTTGTCTCGCGGCCTTCAGCCGTCATTTTGGCCGAGCAGTACCCCGATATTGTCAACCGATTGATTGTTGCGCCCACGTGTACGCCGGTTCCTTCCGTTGAGCAACTGGATGTCTGGCGGAATGAGACCCGACTGAAACTGGGTCTGACCAACAAACTAGTCGTTGCCTATGCTGCCTCGTGGTTCGAACCTCAACCGACCCTGGGACTATTCAGGCAGTTGCTCGAAGCTTGCCCACAGGCGAATTGGCATTTTCTCCTGTTGGTCTCATCTCGAGCGCAAGGCCAACACCAATCCGCGTTCGAGTCCTTCACTGCTCTCGTTCCCAGAGAACTAGGGCCGCATACGGGGTGTACGGTCATTGCTGCGGCTCAAACAACTGTGCTGCAATATCTTGCGGGCGCCGATCTAGGCGCTCAACCGGTTGGCGCTTCAGAGCGATCACAGGCCGATCCCCGGTATGTCCTTGCAGCCAAGACACGACTGTCGGTGAAGTTCACCGAATACCTGGCAGCCGGTCTGCCCGTCCTGACCAGCCGATGGGCCGGCGCGGCCGCCGACATCGTGCGCGAGCACGACCTGGGCGTTGTCTACGACGAGGCATCGGACGCACAGCTCGCCGCATGGCTGTCGAGATGGCAGGAAGCGCGTGCTGATTTCAGCGCTCGCGCCTGGCAGTACGCCCACGAGCATTTTGCCCTCGACTCGCTAGCGCGCCGATACCTCAACCTGTATACGCGGCTGCTCGGCTCCTGAGGTACGTGATGAAACAACCCACCCTCTCTGTGATCATCGTTAACTGGAATGTGTGTGATCTGCTCCGTGACTGCCTGCGGTCAGTCCTCTGGGGGCGCGAGTCAGAGGTCAGAAGTCAGGAGGCAAACCGCAGCGCACTGATCCCTGCCCTCGAGCTCCGGGCGCCTGAAGTCCTCGTCGTCGACAACGCCTCCATCGACGGCAGCGCGGAGATGGTGGCGCGGGAATTCCCGACGGTGCGCCTGATCCGCAACGCGGAGAACCTGGGCTACGCGCGGGCCAACAACCTCGGCATCGCCGCCAGCACGGGGCGCTACGTGTTGCTGCTCAACAGCGACACGGTCGTGCCGCCGGCCGCGTTGGCGGAGCTGGTCGCGTTCATGGACGCGCACCCGGAAGCCGGCGCATGCAGCCCGCAGTTGCTCGGCGCAGATGGCCGGCCGCAACCCTACGCGTTCGGTTGTGACCCCATGCCCGACTACCTCATGCGCCGGGGGCTGTATCGGCTGCTCCTGCGCCGGCCGCTCCACGACTGGGGCGCCGCCGAGGTGCAAGCCGTCGATTGGGTCTCGGGCGCGTGCCTGCTGACCCGCCGGGCGGTCATCGACCAGGTCGGCGCGCTCGACGAACAGTTCTTTATGTATTTCGAGGACAACGACTGGTGTCTGCGCATGCGCGCGGCCGGCTGGAAGGTCTACTACAACCCGAACGTTTGCATTACGCACATCGGCGGCCAGGGCCTGATCCAGAATCCGGCCGCACGACGCGCATACTACCGCAGCCTGGAGTACTTCTACGCCAAACACTACGGGCCGCTGGCGCGCGGCCTGCTTAAGTTGTTCCTCCCGGTTTACTGGTTTTTCTTCAGCCCGAACCGGCGCCAGCCAGAGCCAACCAGATAGATGTTACTAGAGAATCCTCGGCCGTACGACATGGGACTCAGGCCGATCCGGGGTGGCTGTGGCCGGTCTCCTGACCGAGCCACGGTGGCTCGGTCAGGAGACCGGCCACAGCGAGCGATTCCCCGAAAAATTGAGAAGATACCTCAGGCCGATTCTTGTCTGTCGTGCAAGGAAACCACAGATCAGGGTCTGGCCCGCCGGCGTGTATTGACTCGATCCCCTGACTATGTTATCATGATGGCATAAATGATGGCATTGCGACATAGGAGGTCCGGATGATCCGCACCCAGATTCAACTAACTGAACAGCAAACCAATGCTCTGAAGGAATTGGCTCACCGAGAAAACGCTTCGATCGCTGAGTTGACCCGCCGGGCCATAGACTACTGGCTGGAAACGGTTGATGTAGTCTCTGTGAAAGAACGCCGCCAACGCGCGTTGGCTGTCGTTGGGCGTTTCCACTCCGGCCAATCGGACATTTCCGAGCGCCACGATGCCTACCTGGCGGAAGCCTACGACACATGGTCATCTTCGTAGATACCTCAGCCCTTTACGCCCTCATGGATGCCGATGATCAGAACCATGAACGCGCGCGGGTGGCGTGGGCAGAGTGGCTTGATGGGCCGGTTCAGTTAGCCACCTCCAATTATGTGTTATTGGAGAGCATCGCGCTGATACAGCACCGCTTGGCATACGAGCAACGCGTCAGTTTCAGGAGGAGTTGACGCCTGTGCTGCAAGTTCACTGGATCGCTGCAGAGCTACACGCCATCGCGATCAAAATGGTTCTTGCCGTCGGACAACGAGATTTCAGTCTGGTGGATTGTACAAACATCGAGCTAATGAAAAAAGTGGGATACGATACAGTTTTCGCGTTCGATCGTCATTTCCCGGAGTACGCTCTCGTTCAACTCCCGTGATGCCATGCCCATCTACCTGGACATCTCCGCCGCGGTCCACCACCGCGCCGGGCTGGGCCGCTACGCCGAGAGCCTGGCGCGCGAGCTGCGCCCCCTGTTGGGCGACCGGCTGGCCTTTTTCTACAACCGCGAGCAGGGGGTCGAGCCGTTGGCCGGGCTGGCCGACGTTCCGGCGCGCACGGTGGAATTGGGCTACAAGCCATGGCGGATGCTGGTCTGGGCCGGGCAGGCGGCCGGCGTCGGCTTCAACCGGCTGATCCCCGGCGCGGAATTGTTCCATGCGACCGAGCACCTGCTGCTGCCGTTGCAGGGCATCCCCACCGTGCTCACCGTTCATGACCTGATCTTCCGGCGCCTCCCCGAGCATCACAAGCCGCTCAACCGCTGGTATCTCAACCTGACGCTGCCGCTCTTCTGCCGGCGGGCCACGCACGTCATCGCCGTCTCCGAGCAGACCCGCCGCGACCTGATCTCGACCTACCATCTGCCGCCGGAGAAGATCACGGTGATCCAGGAGGCGGCCGATCCGCGCTTTCGACCGCAACCGCCGGAGACCGTGGCAATGGTCCAAGCGCGCTACAGCCTGCCCGACCGCTACGTGCTGTTCGTCAGCACCATCGAACCGCGCAAGAATCTCATCCGCCTGCTGGCCGCGTTCGAGCGGGTCCACGCGGCCGGGCTGACCGATGCGCTGGTGATCGTCGGTAAGCGCGGCTGGCTCTACGACGATTTTTTTGCCGCGCTGGAGCGCTCGCCGGCCCGCCAGGCGGTCATCTTCCCCGGCTACGTGCCCGACGCCGACCTGCCGGCGGTCTACGGGGGCAGCCAGGTCTGCGCGTTCCCCAGCCTGTTCGAGGGGTTCGGTCTGCCGGTCTTGGAGGCGATGGCGTGCGGCGCGCCGGTGGTCTGCTCGAATACCTCTTCGCTGCCCGAAGTGGCCGGGGACGCGGCGCTGTTGGTGGATCCGCTGGACATAGACGCCATTGCCGATACGCTATACCGTCTCCTGGCCGATCCCGACCTCCGCGCTGATCTGGCGCGGCGCGGGCTGGTCCAGGCGGCGCGATTTTCGTGGCCGCGCGCGGCGACGGAAACGCTGGCTGTGTACCGCCGGCTGCTCCAGAAAACGTAACTACTCAGCCGCCGTGTCATTGCGAGCGTTTTTTGCGAAGCAATCTCGGATTGCCGCAATGACAAGCTGAGTAGTTACCAGGAAACTGATTGATCTGCCAGGTGACGCAGGGGCGGGACGCGGACGACGCGGACGACGCGGAGGGCCGCGGACAAAAGCAGAACAAGAGATTGCGGCAATCTCGGATTGCTTCGCAAACGGCGCTCGCAATGACGCCACCCGAACGGCGCTCGCAATGACGCCACCCGAACGGCGCTCGCAATGACGCCNNNNAACGGCGCTCGCAATGACGCCGCCCGAGATGGGGGTCATCACCGGCTCACCTCACGTCGCCGCCGCCGCTTGCCCTCCTCGCACACCGGGCGTATAATGACGGCTGGAGGATGAACCATGCCTGCCCTGGATGACTACGGTCGGCCGCTCTACGACCATCCACCCGCGCTCGATGAGACCGGGCTGGTCGCCTTCCTGGCGACGCAGCCCGACATCGTCGCGGCCTACCTCTTCGGCTCGCTGGCCCAGGGACGGGCCGCGGCGCATTCCGACATAGACATCGCGGTGTTGCTGACAGGGGATCCCGATCCCCAGCTATGTACCGACCGGCAATTGCAGTTGATGGGAGACCTGCGGGTCTTTGCTGATGGCGAGTTGGGTATCGTTGTGCTTAACAGTGCATCCCTTACCACACAGTACCAGGTACTTAGATCTGGACGACGTCTCTGCGAGAGCGATCGCGGAACACGGGTGGAGTTTGAGGTTCGGGTCGGAAAGTACTACGCCGACCTTCAGGAATCGTGGGCCTATTTGGCACAAGAACTGAAACCGGAAGGCTGATGCACTCTTTCATCCTCGACGCCCGCACCGCCACCCCTCACTTCCCCGGCATCGGCCGCTATGTGACCAACCTGGCGCGTGGCCTGGCCCCGTTGCTGGCACCCGACGAGCGGCTGACCGTGCTCCACGACCCGGCGCATCCTCCCATCTTGCCTTCATCAGAGGCGCTGCAACTCGTCCCCGTGCTCGCCTCCCCCTTTTCCGTGCAACAACAGTGGACCATCCCCCGCCTGCTGCGCGGCGTCAGGGGGCCGGGGGCAGGGGGCAAGGGGCAGGAGGCAGGAGGCAGGAGGCACGGGCCGTCGTCGGTCATCGGTCGGTCGTCGGTCGTCTACCACAGCGCCTACTACCTGATGCCCTACCGGCCAGGGGTCCCGACCGTACTCACCGTCTACGACCTGATCCCGCTGTTGTTCCCGGAACACAGCACCGCGCGCGCCCGACTGCTCTTCCGGTGGACCACGGCCCTGGCGTTGCGCGCGGCCGATCGCGTCATTGCTATCTCCGAGGCCACCCGCCGCGACCTGCTGACCCGCTTCCGCCTGAACCCGGAACGCGTCGCCGCCATCCCGCTGGCCGCCGACCCGGCGTTTGCGCCGACGAACATCAGGGGTCAGGCAGGGGTCGGGGGTCAGGGGTCAGGAGTCAGTCGCAAGTACGGACTGCCCGAGCGGTACGTGCTCTACGTGGGCAGCAACAAGCCGCATAAGAATTTGGGGCGGCTGGTGGAGGCGTGGCGGATTGCGGATTGCGGATTACGGATTGCAGATTGCGGATTGGTCATTGCGGGCGCGTGGGACGCGCGTTATCCGGAGGCCCGCGAACGGGCGCAGATGCTCGGGCTGGGTGATCGCGTCCGCTGGCTCGGGCCGGTGGCCGAAGCGGACTTGCCCGCGCTCTACGCCGGGGCGACGCTGTTCGTCTTCCCCAGCCTGTACGAGGGTTGTGGATTGCCGGCCCTGGAGGCGCTGGCGTGCGGGGCGCCGGTGATCTGCTCGAACGTTTCCAGCCTGCCCGAAGTGGCCGGCGACGCGGCGCTGCTGGTGGATCCGCTCGACGTAGACGCGCTGGCCGCGGCCATCGGCCGCGTGCTGGGCGATGAGGCGCTGGCTGAAGAGATGCGCCAGCGGGGCTTGCGGCAGGCGGCGCGGTTCACCTGGGAGCGGACCGCGCAGCAGACGCTGGCGGTCTACCGCGCGCAAGCGCATTGACCCGCGGCGCGAGACGTGGTATCATTGGGGTCAGTGGGGATGGAGAGATAGGAGGTAATTCGATGAGCGTAACGCATGTGCTAGAGAGGCCGGTCGTCGAGTGGGACTGGCGCCAACGGCTGATCGAGATCATCCTGGCCGCGCCGGAGCCGCCCGCGAAGCGCAAGATGACCTACGAGGAGTTCCTGGCCTGGGCCGACGAGGATACCCTGGCCGAATGGGTGGAGGGGGGAGTAGTAATCCATGCAACGCATGTCCCAGTCGAGCTTCGAGCAGGAATTAGGCCACACTCTGGAGGGGGTTCGCCGTTACCACCCTCTCCGGGTAATCTTGTTTGGCTCGTTCGCTCGGGGCGACTACCATGCGGCCAGCGATGTGGACCTGGTAATCATCAAAGACACAGATCGACCGTTTGTGGAACGAATCGGCGACGTGCCGGCCCTATGCAACTATGCCATTCCCCTGGAACCCCTGGTCTACACTCCTCAAGAGATCGAGCAAATGATCCTGCGGAATAATCCTTTCATCGAGCAAGTGTTACGAGAGGGTAAGGTGATCTATGAATCATAACCTTGAAGCCGTGGCTCACGCGCGCAGTATCCTTGTCCAGGTCGAACAGGCCCTTCCGGCTTGTGATGAGGAATCCGCCTGAACAATGCCCTGGTTCTCATGAATATCCTCCACGTCTACAAAGACTACCCACCCATCCTGGGCGGCATCGAAAACCACGTCAAGGTGCTGGCCGAAGGCCAGGCCGGCCGCGGGCACGCGGTGACGGTCCTGGTGACCAATCCGACCGGCGCGGCCACCACGCGCACGGTCGAAAACGACGTGGCAGTGATCCGCGCCGGCCGGCTGGCGACGGTCGCCTCCACGCCGCTGACGCTGGCGCTGCCCTGGCGTCTGCGCCGCCTGCGCCCCGATATCGTCCACCTGCACTTCCCCTATCCCATCGGCGAGGTCAGCCAGTGGCTCTTGCGCCGTGGGCAGGCGACCGTGCTGAGTTACCATTCTGATGTGGTGCGCCAGGCGAGCATCCTGCGCTTCTACCGGCCGCTGCTCGAGCGGGTCCTGGCGTTCGTGGACGCCATCATCATCGGCAGCCCCCCCATGCGCGACAGCGCTTACCTGGCCGAACACCAGGCCAAACTGCGCCTGATCCCTTACGGCATCCCGCTGAATCGCTTCCAGGCCCAGCCGCCGAAAGCCGAACTGGCGCGCGTGCGGAGTCAGTCCGTTGACGCGGCGGCGCTCGCCGCTTCCCCCGCGCCCCTGTTACTTTTCGTCGGTCGCCTGCGCTACTACAAGGGTCTGGACACCCTCATCCGCGCCTTACCACAAATCCCGGCCCGCCTGCTCGTGGTCGGCGCCGGCCCCATGGCAGAGCCGTGGCAGACGTTGGCCCGCGCAGTTGGCGTCGCCGACCGGATCGACTGGCTGGGCGAAGTGCCCGATGCCGATCTGCCGGCGCTCTATCACCTGGCCGATCTCTTCGTGCTCCCCGCCAGCCACCCTAGCGAGGCGTTCGGGCTGGTGCAGGTCGAAGCGATGGCAGCCGGTTTGCCGGTCGTGTGCACTGAGCTGGGCACGGGCACCAGTTATGTGAACCAGGACGGGATCACGGGGCGGGTCGTGCCACCCCGCGATCCAGGGGCGCTGACCAGCGCGATCGCTGAGCTATTGGCGGATTCAGCGCTGCGCGCCAAAATGGGAGCTGCCGCCCAGTTGCGCGCCGGCGAATTCGACCTGGATCTCATGGTCGATCGCGTCATGGCGTTATATGGCGAGTTGGTCGTTTGACTTGTTCCGTTTTGCGTCTTGCGTTTTGTCCTGGGCTGCGGTAAGATGTTTTGCATGCAAGCACGCTTACTCGTTACTCGTTACTCGTTACTCGTTACTCGTTACTCATCACTCGTTAGCACAGGAACGCCATGCAAACCAAACTCAGTCGCATCTGTGATGCGATCATCGAAGCCGGCTGGCTGGCCGCGCTGATCGTATCGCCGCTCTTCTTCAACACCTTCTCCAACCGGGTGTTCGAGCCGGACAAGATCCATCTGGTGCGCTCGATCGCGCTGGTGATGGCCGTGGCCTGGGTCGTGCAACTGCTCGACGTCGGCCTGGGCAGCCGATCCTCCGCGGAAGACGGCGACCAGCCTGCACCCGGGTTGTGGACGCGAATTCGGGGCACGCCGCTGGTCCGGCCGGCGCTGATCCTCGTCGCCGCGTACCTGCTCAGCACAGCGTTGTCGGTCGTCCCGCGTATCAGCCTGGTTGGCTCCTACGTGCGGATGCAGGGCGCCTTCAGCTTCCTAAGTTACGTGGTCATCTTCGCCATGATCCTGACGCACCTGCGCAGCCGCAGCCAGGTCAACCGGCTGATCTACGCGGTGATCCTCACCAGTCTGCCGATCAGCATCTACGGCATCATCCAGCACTTCAACCTGGACGCGCTGCCCTGGGGCGGGGACGTCACCGAACGGGTCGCGGCCAATATGGGCAACGCCATCTTCGTGGCCGCCTACCTGCTGATGGCGGTGTTTCTGACACTGGAGCGCCTGGTGGACAGCGTGGCCGCGCTGCTCAGCGCGGAACACGGCAGCACGGCCGACGCGCTGCGCGCCGGCGTCTATCTGTTCGTCCTGGCGGTGCAGCTTATCGCCATCGTCTTCACCCAGAGCCGCGGGCCGTGGCTGGGTCTGGCTGCGGGGCTGTACGTCTTTGGGTTGCTCGGCATGTTGCTGTTGGGGCGCTGGGCCGCAAATCAGCCGCGCGCGCCGCGCTGGATCAGCGCCGGCGTCCGGCCGGCCTGGTGCACCCTGATCGGACTGACGATCCTGCTCATCGCGTTCGTGGGTGTGCTCAACGTGCAAGATGGCCCGCTTTCGCCGCTCTGCGAGAAGCAGTACATCGACCGGGTCTGCACCTTGACCAGCTTGACCGAAGGCACCAACGCCGTGCGCGTCTTGATCTGGGAAGGCGTCGTGGACATGATGCTGAAGCCCCACGCGCCGATTCAGTATCCTGATGGCTCGCCGGATACCCTGAACGTCATCCGGCCGCTGATCGGCTACGGCCCGGAGTCGATGTGGGTGGCCTACAACCGCTTCTACCCGCCCGATTTAGCCCATTACGAGGCCCGCAACGCCTCACCCGACCGCTCGCACAACGAAACCTTCGACACACTGGTGCAGACCGGCCTGATCGGCTTCGGTGTCCAGCTCCTGTTGTTCGGCAGCGTGTTCTATTACGCCTTGCGTTGGCTGGGGTTGATGCGCGGCGCGGGCCGGCGGAACCTGTTCGTGGCATTGTTGGCCGGCGGCGCGATGCTGGGGGTCATCATCCCCTGGCTGGCCGACGGCAGTCTGCGGCTGGCCGGCCTGGGCCTGCCGGTGGGCCTGATCGCGGGCCTGATCATCTACGTGACCGTGGACCTGCTGCTTACCCCGCAAGGACAGGCCCGGGAGGGACCAGATCTGGTCGCCTCCGGTGGGCGGCGCCAACTGCTGATCCTGGCGATTTTTGCCGCCATCGTGGCGCACTTCGTGGAGGTTCACTTCGGCATCGCCATCGCGGCCACCCGCACCCACTTCTGGGTCCTTTCCGCGGTGTTGGTGGTGGCAGGTATGGGGTGGCTCGACCAGCCCGCAGCGAACGAAGTCGGCGCAACCCTCGGCACGTCGGCGGCCCGCCAGGCGGACAGAGCCCAACCGGCCGGGGGCAACAAACGCCGGAGCAAACGGGCCAGGGCGGAACGCCGGGCCGCGCGCCAGCCGGAGACCACGCAACGGCAACTCGCGACGGCAAGCCAGGCCGCGGCCGAGTCGCCAATTTGCCAATTCTTGCCCTACGCGCTGATCGGCGCGGTGGTCACCCTGGTCTTGACCTGGAACTACCTGTTGAACCAGACCGGCGCTCAGGGCATCTTCGCCATCTTGTGGAACGCGTTCACCGCGCGCATTGACAACACCACCTATCAGATCATGCGTTCTCCAACACTGTTGATGCTGCTGATCTTCACCTGGCTGGTGGGCGCGTTGCTGGCGCTGACTGAGAGCGCCGGTCTCCGACCGGACCGCCTCCGACCGGACGGCCTTCGACCGGACCGTCTCCGACCGGACGGCCTCCGACCGGACCGCCTCCGACCGGACCGTCTCAGACCGGACGGCCTCCGGCCGGACCGCCTCCGACCGGACCGTCTCAGACCGGCCGAACGCCGCTTCCCTGGGGCCGCGAACACCGGCATCTACGTCGGCATGACTGTCGGCACGTTCCTGGTTTATGGCCTGATCCAGGCCGGCCGGCTCCAGTTGAGCGGGCTGTCTGGGATGGACATCATCCACCGGGTCGCCAGCCACATCGTGGCGTTCGACCTGGCCCTGCTGATCAGCATGTTGGGGCTGGCGCTCGTGCTCTGGCTGGCTGATCTCCGGCCGCGGCCGGCCCATGCTTTCCACGCCATCCCGGCCGTCCCGCTGGTGGGCGGCGTGCTGGCGGCCGTCGTCGCATTGCTGATCATCGTCGATGTCAACATCCGCACCGTCCAGGCCGACACGTACTACAAACAGGGCCTGGCGTACGAGGGCGCGAACTCCTGGGACGGCGCTGTCGCCCTCTACCTGCGATCTGCCCAACTGGAACCCCAGGAAGACTACTACTACCTCTTCCTGGGCCGCGCCCTGTTACAACTGGCCAGCACCGCGCCGGCCGGGATGACGCCCACGCTGTCCGTCGAGCTGGAGAACGTCAAGACGAGCGATCTGCTCCCGCTGATCGAGCTGGGGACGCGCACCCGCGACCAGGAAGACCTGATGCGCACCGCGCACGCCGCGCTGGTGACCGCGCAACGACTCAACCCGCTCAACACCGATCACGCCGCCAATCTGGCCCGGCTCAGCCGCGCCTGGGCTTTCACCAAGGCATTGGGGCCGGCCGACGTGCCCAGCAACGCGGTGCTACACCAGATCGTCCAGACCCGCCCCCAGGACGTGGACATGGACCGGCTGGCGAAGGCGCTGGCCTACTACGGCGAGGCAACCTCTTTGAGCCCGCAAAACGCCCAGTTGTGGAACGAGCTGGCCACGGTGCAGTTCATCCGGGGCGACACCGAAACTGCGCTGGCCACCCTCGATCATTCCCTGACCCTGGACGACCGGTATCCCCAGACCTACCTGCAGCGAGCTGACCTGCTGGCCGCGACCGGCGACAGAGCCGGAGCCCTGGTGGCTTATCGGCAAGCAGCCGTGCTCCAGCCGCTTGATGTCGGTGTCCAGAGCGCGGTCGGTGTCTTCAGCGCCCAGACCGGGGACACCGAGGGCGCGTTGAGCGCCTTCCAACGCGTCGTCGAGGTGGAATCGCAGGGGTTGGCCACGGCTGAAAGCCAGTCGAGCCAACTGGAAACCCTCGTCAATCGGGCCGGTGGGTACACCATGCTGTTACCCGCGGCCGCCAACCGTCGGGATGCGCTGCAACGCAGCATCGCCGAACTGAGCGGGCAGTTGCATCTGAACTACCGCAACATGGCCATCGTGCTCCGAGATGCCGGGCGTTTCGCCGAGGCGTTGCACGCCGCGCAAGCCGCGCTGCCGTTGGCATCCGAAACTGACCGCCCCACTATCGAAGCGCTGATCGCCGACTTACAGAAGCGTCTGACCCCATGACCACCTACGTTTTGATCCTGGTAAGCGCCTTGCTCCTGGCCACGGGCGCCACTCCCCTGGCCGGCTGGACCGCGCGGCGGCTGGGCATCATGGATCAACCCAGCGCCCGCAAACAGCACGTCGTGGCCACCCCGCTACTGGGCGGCCTGGCCATCTACCTGGCCTTCATCGTCGCGCTGATCCTGTTCGGGGACCGGTTCTACGTCAAGCAGGTCGCCGGCATCGTCCTGGGCGGCACGCTGGTCTCTTTTATGGGACTTTGGGATGACCGCCGCGGGTTGGGGCCGCTCGTCAAGCTGGTCGGGCAGTTCCTGGCCGCCGGCGTGCTGGTCATCACCGACGTGCGCATCGGGGTGTTCCCGTGGCCCTGGCTGAACATCGCGGCCACCCTGCTGTGGATCGTCGCGATCACCAACGCCATGAACCTGCTGGACAACATGGATGGGCTGAGCGGCGGCATCGCCGCCATCGCCGCGGTCTTCTTCCTGTTGTTCGCGGCCATGAGCAAGCAATATCTGGTCGGCGCGTTGGCCGCGGCGCTGGTGGGGGCCTGCGTCGGATTCTTGCGTTACAACTTGAACCCGGCCCGCATCTTCATGGGCGACACCGGCAGCCTGTTCCTGGGATTCACCCTGGCCGCAGTCGGCATCAAGCTCCGCTTTCCTGATAACTCTGCCTTCGTGACCTGGATGGCGCCGGTGCTGGTATTGGCGGTGCCCATCTTCGACACGACGCTGGTGAGCATCTCCCGGCTGCGCCGGGGGCTGAACCCGCTGACCACGCCCGGCAAGGATCACATCAGCCACCGCCTGGCCCGCCTGACCGGCAGCCCGCGCGAGGCGGTGTTGATCTGCTATCTGCTGGGGTGTGCNNNGCGTAGGCGTGGCAACGTAACGTGTAGTTGGGCGGCCTCCACACAAAATCAGCGGAGAACCATTGGCGAGGCCAATACACCAAGCGATAGTTTGAGCAATGTAATGTGGGGAGAGCCGTCGATGACGGAATACCGTAGCGAGATAATCCGGACAGACTACCTGCAATATCGGGCCAGGTTACGGGGCTTCGGCCTGGCCAAGATAGAGCAGATTGTGAGATATTCAGGTGAACGATATTTTGATACCGCGACAGGGCGTCTCATCGCCATAGGCCGCATTGACGATTTGTTGGTGATGATCCCGTACGATACCGATCAGAGTTCCATTACGCCGGTCACTATTCATGCCACAACACGCCAGCAAGTCAACTTTCGGCTCAAGACAGGGAGGTTTATCCATGAGTAAGATACGCATGATGTACTTTGAGAAAGATGATGTGTTACATCTGGCAATTTCGGATGAACCAGAAGCCGGGAGTGTCGAACTCGGCCCTAACATTACGGTTGAGCTGAACGGCAAGGGCGAACTAATCGGCATCGAGATTTTGGAGGCCAGTCGCTTCATACGGGATTCAATTATGGAATCGGTGCAGGCCAGGGTGCTGCGTGTTCCTGAGTTCCAACCGGCTTGGCAAGTCGGTGACACTCGTATGTTGTCCAGTTGATTGAGAAAAGAGAACCGGCCGCCCAACATTGTGTGGAGCCGACGCCCACCCTTGCTCTTTAAACTAACATACCTTGCCAGCGAAGGTGTCGGCGATTCAGGCGGGTCTTGCCAGCAGCGGCGGGTGGGCGCGGCTCACACCGGCCGTTGTGCAAGCGCGACAAAGACAACCAGTCATCATGCAAGAAGGCGCCATCAGAAACCATCTCCGGAGCAACTATGACTTTCGTTCTGCGATTAGCACCAAACACTCCTGAGTGGCTATTACTGGCGGTCGCTATTATTGTCGTCGTCGCGACTGTCGTTTTAGCCTCTTGGGGGGCAATTCTGGAGATTCGGTATGCAAGTCCTTATACCTTAGTTGCCACCCCGGCTGGCCAGAAATGGCGAAGGGCCATTGTTCTGACGCTGCTTCAGACCAGCTTCTTTCCTTTGATAGGGTTGGCTGCGCCCATTCTTAGCCCTGCACCGGATCAATGGCCTGCCGCCCCTCTTTTCTGTGGCGGTATTTGGGTCGTTGTGCTGCCGATAGTGGTTCTTTTCAAGCGATGGGATTTGGAGCGCAGGCTCAAGCACTACATCAAAATGGATGCAGTGATAAAAAGGGATGGGGGAAAGACAGTCTCGGCATCGCCGTTTTTCAGGTGGATGAAACCATTCATGACCAGTGAATTCACACGTTTCGTCAAGGACGGCTTCCCAGAAGACACCACCAGATGAAACTCAACTGGCGTGACGCGTCGGCGAGCCAAATGGTCAGGGCGTGCTTGTGGGCAGGCGGTGGGTGGCGGTCAGCGGCGCGGAGCCATGGGCCTAACAGGGGCCCCCCAAGTCCGAAATGGCGCCAGCTTGCCAGAAACGCAACTATCGCTATAATATGGTAAGCCAGATAAGAATTTGGGCTTTGCGGGCCGGAATGGAGGCTTCAGCCGGTTTGTCCAGGCGTAACCGTTCAGCCATAGCGGAGCATCCTGAGCGGAGCCCGCTGATTTTCGCGGGCGCAGTCGAAGGAGTGCGAAGACAGAGAAGGAAGGCGCGCTGGAGGCCGTTCCCGAAGGATACGTCGTCAGCGAGAGCAAGAACGGTTTGCCAGTACTCAAACGCGCGTAATTCAGAACATCCGGCACGAGCTTGCTGATGCTCTGGGCTAAGATAGTTCCAGAAAAATACTCGTCCCAGAACCTCCTGAGATTCCCAGAGAAACCGACGATATTGGGACATCTATTTTTCTGGAACGGCCTAACCAGAGCGGACTGCCATCTCGGTTGCAACGTTCAGCGCCAAGATGGCTATGCCTCACGCACAACGCGGAAAATGCAACACCGACAGACCGGCGGGGCGACCGATGGGTCGCCTGTATCTTCTCAGTTTTTCGGGGTATGCTGTGGCCGGTCTGTGACCGAGCCACAGCCCCCAGATTATCGAGAGGATACGGTCGCCCCGCTCTGTCCCTCACCTCACTCGATAAGGAGTTACCATTGAACAAGCGAAGCTTTCTCGTCATGCTCGTCGTGGCCCTGGCAGTCCTGCTCGTCGCAGCCTGCGTGCCGGCCACTCTGGAGCCCACTGCCGCGCCGACCTCGGCTCCCACCGAGGCCCCTGTGGCTACCCAACCGCCGGCCACGCCGGCCGCCAACGCACTGACTTCGGCCGACACGCGGCCCACCGTGCCCGCGCC
>PHCA01000058.1:19430-21232 GCA_002842085.1 Chloroflexi bacterium HGW-Chloroflexi-1 | reverse complement strand
TTCCACCGGGTCGAGCCCGGCTTCGTCGTCCAGGGCGGCGACCCGGCCGGCGACGGCAGCGGTGGCCCGGGCTACACCATCCCGGCGGAAATCAACCACACGCACCCACGCGGCGCGCTGGCCTGGGCCCGCACCGGCGATCAGGTGAACCCCGAGCGGCGCTCCAGCGGCAGCCAATTCTACATCACCCTGGCCGACCAGCCGGGCCTGGATCAGGGCGGTTACACCGTTTTCGGCTACGTGGTCGAAGGGATGGACATCGCGGACCAGATCGCAGTCGGTGACGTGATCACCCGCGTCGAGATCAGCGAGAGCACGGACCCGTCCCGGCTGCCCACCCCCGCCCCCACGCCCACGCCCACCCCGACCCCCGAGCCCAAGGCGCCCGTGATGGAAGAGGGGCGCCCCCTGGCCCAGGTACCCCCGGAGGGACGCGACAAAATCTACAACACGGCGCCGGAGTTGGTCATCGACACGGCCAAGAGCTACCAGGCCACCCTGACCACCGACAAGGGCGAGATCGTGATCGACCTGGACACAACGGTCGCGCCGCAGGCCGTCAACAGCTTCGTGCTGCTGGCCAACCTGGGCTTCTACGACGGTATGCCGGTCGCGTACGTCCAACCTGACAACTACGTCGTCATGGGCTCGCCCGCCGCGCAGCCGAACAGCGATATCGGCTACACACTGGCTCCTGAGGTGCTCCCCGATGGCAGCAAGATCGTCACCGGCACGGTCAGCCTCTACCCGGTCTACGACCAGCTTTCTGGCGCCACCCGGGCCAGCGGCAGCCAGTTCTTCATCTCGTTCGCCCTGGCCCCTGAAGCCGACACGCCGCTCAGTATCATCGGCACGGTCGTCTCGGGGTTGGACGTCGCGACCAAACTGGAGATAGGCGACATCATCACCAGCATCATGATCACGGAGAAGTAGGGACTGGACCTGATCCCTGACTCCTGATCGCGTCGGTGCGGGTTTCGACGGAATGACATGACCGCGGGAACACCAGTAGAGGGCCAGCAAAACAGCCAGCAGAGCGGCCGGAACGCCGGCTGTCCACGCCTCAGCGCGGAAGTGGCGGCGCCCGCACCACGGGAGATGTCTCCGCTCGCTGGCCTGCGCCCAGCCCGCGTGATCCGGTGGTTCCGGCGGCCTCGTGCCCCGCTGACGCCGGCGATGAAGCGCCTGTGTCGCGTGCTGGCCCTGCTGCTGGTGATCGCGATCTCCGCTGCGATCCTGATCTATCGCGACCGGCTGGCCGGGCTGGGTCGATACGGTTACCCCGGCCTGTTCCTGATCAACCTGCTCTCCAGCGCCACCCTGCTCCTGCCCGTGCCCGGGCTGGCCCTGGCTTTTGCCGCCGGGAGCAGCTTCAGCCCGCTGCTGGTCGGGCTGGCTACCGGCAGTGGCGCCACCCTCGGGGAGCTCACCGGCTATCTGGCCGGGTTCAGCGGCCGCGGCGTGATCGAAAACCAGGCGCAATACGAGCGGATGCGCGGCTGGATGAAACGCTACGGATTGTGGATTATCTTCCTGTTGAGCCTGGTGCCCAACCCGTTGTTCGACATCGCCGGCATCACCGCCGGCGCGCTACGGATCCGGGTCTGGAAATTCCTGCTGGTGACCTGGGCTGGCAAGGTGCTCAAGTCCGCCCTGGTCGCCTACGCGGGGGCCGGGGCCATCACCTTTCTGGAACCGCTCATCGAAGGCTGGTGGCTGCGCTGACCCAACACTGATCTGATCGACTCTCAGCCACCCTTGCGAAGGTTGCGAATAGCCTTACCGATAGAGCGATTCTTGGC
>PHCA01000058.1:0-19343 GCA_002842085.1 Chloroflexi bacterium HGW-Chloroflexi-1 | reverse complement strand
AGACCGGCCACAGCTAACGAGCTGATCGATCCCACCCATGAACAATTCACTCGACATCCTGTTCTTCTTCGGCCTGCTGACCTTCTTCCAGCTTTGGGGCGGCGCGGCCATCGGCGCGGGATTGCGTACCCGGCACACCCTGCCGGTCGTCTGGGGCGCGCTCATCGGGCTGGGACCGTGCTACTTCGGCCTGGAGCGGGTCATCCGGTTGGGCTCGTGGACCGGGCTGGGTTGGCAGGTGGCCTGGCTGGCCGGCAGCGCGCTGGCCGTGGCGCTCGGCCTGCCCCGCCTGCGGGCCTGGTTCCTGCGCGAAGGCGTGACCAGCTTGATGATCGGTACCTGTGTGATGGCTGGGGGCGCGGTGCTGGGGGCGGTGTTCTTCAGTCGCGGGTCCGAGGCGCTGTCCCTGCTGGTGGGCGGCGCCGGTTTTCTGTTCGGGGCCATGTGGTTCGGCAGCGGCCTGCAACGCCTGCGCGGGAAGTGACGTTGGCAGCAATCCGCTGTGGCCGGTCTGTGACCGAGCCACGGTGGCTCGGTCAGGAGACCGGCCACAGCGAGCGAGCCACCGGCCACAGCGAGCGATTCCCCGAAAAATCGAGAAGATACTGCGGCATCAGGATGCCGGCATCTCAGGCCAACAGTAGAGGTACTGCTCATGTTCGAGCTCGTCTTCCTCGGCACCTCGGCGTCCGCGCCCTCGATCCAGCGCGGGCTGTCGGCGGCCATAATGCTGCACCGCGAATATCGTTTCCTGATCGATTGCGGCGAAGGCGCCCAGCGCCAGATCCTGCGCAGCGGACTCGGCTTCAAGCGGCTGGATCGCGTCCTGCTGACCCACGGCCACCTGGATCATATCCTGGGATTGGGCGGGTTAGCCTCGACTTTCGGGCGGTGGGAGGCGATCGAGGAGATAGAGATCTACGGCGGCGCCTGGGCATTGCAGCGCGTGCGCGACCTGATGCGCGTGGTCTTCGGCGCCAACGAAGCGCGCGTGAACATCAACTATCACGTCATCGACGCCGGCATCCTGCTGGAAGACGACCTGTTCCGGCTGCGCGCCTTCCCCGTGGAACACCGGCGGACCGAGGCGTTCGGCTTCAGCTTCGAAGAGAAATCGCGCCGGCCGTTCCTGCCCGACAAGGCCGAGGCGCTGGGCGTGCCGGCCGGGCCGATCCGCCGCGACCTGGTGGCCGGCCGGCCGGTCACCCTGCCCGATGGGCGGATCATCAACCCGGACGACGTGCTGGGGGCGCCGGTGACCGGCGCGCGGGTGGTGTTTGTCGGGGATGCCGGTCGGGTGGACAACCTGGTGGAAGAGGTCGCTGGCGCCGATCTGCTGGTGATCGAAGCGACCTACACCGAGGAAGAGCGGGATGTGGCCGCGGCATTTGGACACCTGACCGCCAGCCAGGGCGCCTGGCTGGCGCGAGAGGCCGGGGCCAGGCAACTGGTGTTGCATCACATCTCCCGCCGCTACAGCGGTCGGCAGATCCTGGCCGAGGCGACCCAGACCTTCCCGGACACCTTCGTGGCGCGGGACTTCGACCTGTTTCGGGCGGTCAAGCAGAAGCCAATCGAACGGGAGGATGTGCGCAAGCGGCCCGCGGAGGGGAACACGGTGACACGGTGACAGGGTGACGGGGTGACACGGTGACACGGTGACAGGGTGACGGAGTGACAGGGTGACAGGGTGACAAGGTCTCTGACTCCTGATCCCTGACCCCTGACCCCTGATCCCTGACCCCTGACCCCTGACCCCTGACCCCTGATCCCTGACCCCTGACCCCTGATCCCTGACCCCTGACCCCTGTCACACACCGGGCGGCGGCACGGGAAGATCGGCCACCGGCGTGTGAGTCCACTTGTCCCCGGTCTCGATCAGCATCACCGGGATGTCGTCCACGACAGGATACTTGCGGCCGCAGCCCGCTTCCTGGCACACCAGCCAGCTCTCGTGTGTCAATACCAGTTGCCCGGGGTCCTCGCCCGGTCGGCGGTTGGGGCCGGACACGCAAGCGGGACACCGAAGGATGATCAGCAAATCCTGAGAAATCATGACGTGAACCTCCTGCCTTTCGATGGTTGATAATCTGGTGCTTACGGTCCCGAGTATAACACACAGTCCGATACCCTCACAACTTGCCCGCTATGGGTCGCTATGCTATACTTTACTTTCGGGCCACTGGCCCGCCGGGCCTTGTGGCCCGCATCCTACACGCCTGCATTCCGGCTGGCCGTGCCCTGAGCAGCGGGTCCCAGCGATCATGCAGTGCGGAAGTCCAAACGGAAAAAGGAGAGTTTTACCGTGTCAGTCGTCTCTATGAAGTCGTTGTTGGAGGCCGGTGTTCATTTCGGGCACCGGACCCGGCGTTGGCACCCGAAGATGCGCACATTCATCTTCACGGAACGCAACGGCATTCACATCATCGACCTGCAGCAAACCATGCGCCAGGTCAACACCGCCTACGCCACCGTGCGCGACACCGTGCGCGAAGGCGGGCTGGTGCTTTTTGTCGGCACCAAGCGGCAGGCCCAGGACACCATTCGGACGGAAGCCGCGCGCTGTGGCATGCCATACGTCGACTCGCGATGGCTCGGCGGCACGTTGACCAACTTCCGCACCATCCGCCAGCGCGTCGAGTACATGACCGACCTGGAGCGCCGCGAGACGCGCGGCGAGCTGGATCGCCTGCCGAAGAAAGAAGCCCTGTTGCTGCGCAACGAGCTGCGCCGCCTGCATACCCGCATCGGTGGCCTGCGCACCATGACACACCTGCCGGACATCCTGTTCGTGGTCGACGTCCAGCGCGAGGACCTGGCCATCACCGAGGCCAATAAGCTGAAACTCCCCGTCATCGCGATGGTGGACACCAACTGCGACCCTGACCCGATCACCTGCCCCATCCCGTCCAACGACGACGCCATTCGCGCCATCAAGCTGATGACCGGCAAGATGGTCGATGCCATCATCGAGGGGCTAGAAATGCGCGTCGTCGACGAGGCCGACCGCGCCGCTTCTTCCCGCGCAGCTTACGAGCCAGACGAGGAAGTGCCCGAGGCGGCCGACGAACGCGAAGAGACCGGCGATGACGAGTACCTGGGGCCGTCAACCCTGGCCAAGCTCGCCCGCGGCTTCGACGGCGCCAAAGAGTCCGACACCGACGACGAGAGCGAGGGTGCGGACGGGGACGCAGAGGCCTAAAGCCAATACGGTTCAGTTAGTGTTCCAGAATCGAGGCTTTAGCCGGAGGCGCCCCGCTTGAAGGCTCTACTCCAGGCTTATCTGAACCGTATTGGGCCTAAAGCACAGCTTCATGCTACGAACATTTGCTACGACGAGGAGTTACTTGTGGAAATCACAGCCAATATGGTAAAGGAACTGCGGCAAGCGACCGGGGCCGGTGTCCTGGATTGCCGCAAGGCTTTGGATTCCGCCAACGGCGATTTCGACCGGGCCGTGAAGATCTTGCGCGAAAAAGGTCTGGCGGCGGCCGCCAAGAAGGCCCACCGTGAGGCGAACGAAGGGTTGATCGGCAACTACGTGCACGTGGGCAGCAAGGTGGCCGCGTTGGTCGAAGTCAACTGCGAAAGCGACTTCGTGGCCCGCACCGAAGAGTTCCAAACCCTGGTCAAGGACCTGGCGATGCAAATCGTGGCTGCCCGTCCAAGTTGGGTGCGTATCGCAGACGTGCCGGCCGACGTGCTGGAGAAAGAACGCGGGATCTACCGGGTGCAGTTGGCCGACGCCGCCAAGCCGGCGCCCATCATCGAAAAGATCATCGATGGTAAGATGACCAAGTTCTATGAAGAGAGCTGCCTGCTGGAACAGCCCTTCATCAAGGACAACGGCATCAAGGTCAAGGACTTGATCATTACCACCGTCGCCAGGCTAGGCGAGAACATCGTCGTGCGCCGCTTCGCCCGTCTCGAAGTGGGTGGTTGAGAAACGCGATGAGCACCTTACGCTATCGCCGGATTCTGCTCAAACTGGGCGGCGAGGCTCTCGCCAGCGAAAAGGGTTTCGGCATCGACCCCGACCAGGCCGATAACGTGGCCGGCAAGATCCGCCAACTGCGTGACCTGGGCGCGGAGATCGCCATCGTCATCGGCGCGGGCAACCTGTGGCGTGGCACAGACGGCCTGGCCCACGGCATGGAGCGGGCAACGGCTGACCACATGGGCATGTTGGCCACCGTGATGAACGCCCTGGCCCTGGCGGACGCCTTGCTGCGCGCCGGTGTCGAGCCGCGCGTCCAGACCGCCATCGAGATGCGCGCGGTCGCCGAGCCCTACATCCGCGGCCGAGCCATCCGCCACATGGAAAAAGGGCGCACCGTGCTGTTGGGCGCCGGCACCGGCAACCCGTACTTCACCACGGACACCGCGGCCGCGCTGCGGGCCATGGAGATCAACGCCGAGGTGCTGATCAAAGCCACCAAGGTGGATGGCGTCTACGACAAAGACCCGAAAGTCTACCCCGATGCCAGGCGGTTCGAGCACCTGACCTACATCGAAGCGCTGAACATGCGCGTGGGTGTGATGGACAGCACGGCGTTGACGCTGTGCATGGATAACGACCTGCCGATCGTCGTGCTCGACCTGTGGCAGCCGGGCAGCCTGGAGCTGGCCGCGCTCGGGCAGCCCGTCGGCACCCTGATCAGCCCATAACCGGCGACAGACCAGGTTTCGTCGAGAAACCTGGTCTGTCGCTGCCACATCGATCGCAGGAGGTAGCGCCGTGCTGAAAGACGTAATGAGCGAAGCCAAAGACCGCATGGAAAAGACGGTCGAAGCGCTTTACAACGATCTACGTACCATCCGCACCGGGCGGGCCTCGCCGGCTCTCGTCGAACGGCTTCAGGTGGACTACTACGGCTCTCCCACTCCCTTGAACCAACTGGCCGGCATCTCCGTCCCAGAACCGCGCGTGTTGGCGATCCGGCCCTGGGACCGCAACACCATCGGCATCATCGAAAAGGCCATCCTGAAATCGGACCTCGGCCTGACCCCTGGCAACGATGGGCAGATCATCCGCCTCATCATCCCGCAGCTCACCGAAGAGCGGCGGCGTGATCTCAACCGCCAGGTCGCCAAACGGGTCGAAGAGGGGCGCGTTGCCATCCGTAACATCCGGCGGGACGCCATCGACATGTTGCGCGACTTTGAAAAGGAAAAGGTGATCTCGGAAGACGACTTCTACACCGGGCGTGACCAGGTGCAAGAGTTGACCGATGCCTTCATCAAGCAGATCGACGAAGTTGGCAAGACCAAGGAAGCCGAGATTTTGGAAGTGTGACGTGTTGGCATCTGCTTCAACAATGGGCGCTGTGGCCGGTCTGAGACCGAGCCACCGTGGCTCGGACTTCGGCGAGCTCAGTCGAGCCGTCACAGACCTCATCGTGAGCGGCTCTTCCGAGCCTGTCGAACGGCGGCCACAGCCCTCGGATTATTGAGGAGAAACATGCGTTGCGTCTTGCGTAAACGGGCCACGCCTTCTCCAGTCCAAAGACCATTAACGTGAACAAGCAACCGTTGAGAGAACGCTTCCCCAACATCACGCGTGTGCCCCATCACGTGGGCATCGTCATGGATGGCAACGGCCGCTGGGCCCAAGCCCGCGGTCTGCCGCGCCTGGCCGGGCACAAAGCCGGCACCGATAACATCCGCCGTGTGCTGCAGGCCGCCACGGAACTCGACATCAAAGTCCTGACGATCTACGCGTTCTCCACGGAAAACTGGGGCCGACCGCCAGAGGAAGTTGCCGGCCTGATGAACCTCTTGGGCGAGGTGATCCGGCGTGAAACCCGCGACCTGCACGCCAACGGAGTGTGCATCCGGCACAGCGGGCGCCTCGAGGGCATCGCACCCCACCTCCAACGGCAGATCCAGGAAGCCGTCACGCTCACCAGCGAGAATCGGCGGATCACCTTGAACGTCGCCTTCAACTATGGGGGCCGCGCGGAGATCATCGACGCGCTCCGGCATATCATGCGAGACGGGCACGCGCCCGAAGCGGTGACAGAAGCGCTGATCTCTCAATACCTGTATACCGGCGGCCTGCCCGACCCGGACTTGATCGTGCGCACCGGCGGCGAATACCGGTTGAGCAACTTCCTGATCTGGCAAGCCGCTTATGCCGAGTACTACGCCACGCCCACCTTTTGGCCTGACTTCGATGAAGTCGAGCTCGCGACAGCGCTGGAGGAATACAGCCGCCGCGATCGCCGTTTCGGCAAAGTACCCCAACCCGGACCCGGACAAGCCGCAATCGTATCCCCGCAATAATCCCCGGGGGGCTGTGGCCGGTCTGTGACCGAGCCACGGCGGACGTTGGCAGGGCTGAATGGTGACAAAACGCGCGACGTTGAAACGTGCAACGGAGAATATTTGTGCTGCGTGCTCGCGTCCTCAGCGCCATCACTCTGGCGCCCGTGGTGTTGTTACTCGTCTACTTGGGAGACATCCCCTGGCTGATTGCCGTTCTGCTGGTCGGCATCCAGGCATGGCGTGAAATGGCTCTGCTCCTCCAGCGAGACCACTTCACAGTCGATCGCACCTTGGGCCTGTTCTTCGTCGTCGGCGCGGTGGCCGAAGCCTACGTGCACACCACCGGGCTCCTATCTGCTGACCTGCTACGCCCGCTCCTGGCCGGGCTGATCCTCTTCTCGCTGATCTGGGCGCTTTACAACAAAGGCAGCCACCCCACCGCCGACTGGGGCGTGACCGTTGCCAGCGCCCTGTATCTCGGCTTCCTCTTGGGGCACTTCATCGTGCTCCGCGAACGCAGCGATGGTTTGCGGTGGGTAACCGTCGCGCTCGCCCTGTCATGGATTACCGATGCCACGGCGTATTTTGTGGGCAGCACAATGGGCAGACACCAGCTCTGGCCGCGCATCAGCCCAAAAAAGACCTGGGAAGGGCTGATCGGCGGTTCTGCCGCGGCCATCATCGCCGCACCCCTGCTGGGCGCCTGGTTATTGGGTCTCAACCCGTGGCTGGGCATCCTCCTGGGCGTGCTGGTCGCCGTCGTGGACCCGTTCGGCGATTTCGCCGTATCGCTCTTCAAACGGATGGCGCAAATCAAAGACAGCAGTCAGTTGATCCCCGGGCATGGCGGTATACTGGACAGACTGGATAGCCTGCTGTCCCTTGCGAAGGTTGCGAATAGCCTTACCGATAGAGCGATTCTTGGCTGACGAGGGCACTTCCGGCCTGAAATCCGCTCACAAACCTTCGCAAGGGTTCCAGGACCGTGACAGGAGGACCCCCTTGACCGCTGAGATAGAACATCGTCGCTCGATTGACGCCTGGGTCATGTACGATTGGGCCAACTCGGCGTTTTTCACCACCATCCAGGCTGCCGTGCTCCCCACCTTCTTCAACGCGGTGGCCGCCGCGAATCTGTCGAAGGTGACGGCCAGCAGCTATTGGGGCTACACCAACACCATCGGCATGCTCCTGATGGCGCTCGCGGCGCCCGTCGTGGGCGCTATCGCTGACTACTCCGGCTCGAAGAAACGCTTCCTGGCCGGTTTCGCCATCCCGGGCATGATCGCCACCGCAGCCCTGGTCCTGGTCGGCAAAGGCCAGTGGCAGTTGGCCTCGTTGCTCTACATCATGGGCCTGATTGGCGTTTCCGGATCCTTGATCTTTTACGATTCGTTGCTCCCCCACGTCGCCAGGCCGGACGAGATCGACATGGTCTCGTCTCGGGGCTACGCCATCGGCTACTTGGGCGGCGGCCTGCTCCTGGCTATCAACATCGCGTGGATCATGATGCCCGATCTGTTCGGCATCACGGCCCTGGGCGCTCACTTCGGCGCAACGGGCGCCGAGATGGCCTCCCGGCTCAGCTTCCTAAGCGTCGGGATCTGGTGGGGCGTCTTCTCGATCCCACTGTTCCGACACGTCAAGGAGCCACGTTACGTCCGCCTACAGCATGACGTGGCCCGCAACCCGGTGGCGGGCGGCTTCAAACGCCTGGTAAGCACCTTCCAGGAGATCCGTCTCCACCGGCAATTACTGATCTTCCTGGTCGCGTTCTGGATCTACAACGATGGGATCGGCACCATCATCAAGATGGCGACCATCTACGGCGCCGAGATCGGCATCGGCCAGATCGACCTGATCGGTGCGCTATTGCTGACGCAATTCGTGGGCATCCCCTTTTCGCTGATGTTCGGGCGGCTGGCGCGGCGGGGGGATCCCAAGCAGGCCTTCTTCCTCAGTTTCGTGGCATATAACGCCGTGACGCTGCCGATGATCGGCAGCATAGCCCCACGCCTGGGCATCACCAGCGGCCCGATCGCCGTGGGGCTGCTGGTGGTAAACCAGATACCGGCCTTTTTGCTGTCCCAATTCGTGGGGCAACGCGCACTGGCAGGCGTGGCCCGGCATATCCGCACCAAACACGCGATCTTGGTTGGCCTGATTGTCTACGGGATGGTCTCGGTCTGGGGCTACTTCATGGCCACGGCCGCGGAGTTCTGGCTACTGGCAGTGATGGTCGGGCTGGTGCAGGGCGGCAGTCAGGCCTTAAGCCGCTCGCTCTTCGGCAACATGGTACCCAAGGCCCGCACCGCCGAGTTCTTCGGATTCTATGACATGAGCTCGAAGTTCGCCGGGATCTTGGGGCCACTGCTGTTTGCGGTGGTCGGACAGCTTGCCGGCTCCAGCCGCCTGAGTATCGTCTCGCTGATCGTCTTCTTCGTCGTCGGCGGGGTCATCCTTACCCGCCTGGACGAAGACGAAGGGATCCGCGTCGCGCGGGAGGCCGACGCCAGGGCCAGCGCATAGCATGCGGCCAAGAGCTACTTTCGATCCACATCAGTTTACGGGCTACTGGCGACATTTGACGTCCGTGTCCATTCGTGCTATACTATTGTTTACACGAAAGCATACATCTCGTGTGTCCTCACCTCCTTTTCCTGGTAGCCTGGGCTGAATAGCCTGGGCTGAATAGCCTGGGCTGAATAGCCGAGTCAGATAAAGATTCGTAGGGGCAGTGCCTTGCGCCTGCCCTGGGCGACCGCAAGGGATCGCCCCTACCACGAAACATTATCTGAACTTCTATAGTTATTAAGTCCTTAGTCCTAAAAGGACAAACCGCCTCACACGTGCTGGCCCTACGGATCGTCTTCGCACGCATGCGGAACGGGCATGGGCCGTCTGTGAGACCACCTGACGGAGACGTCAGGGCCCAGTATCCGCGCCCAACTCCGTCTCGCCGGCCGGTAGCGCAGTCGGGTACCAACAGCGCCGATCCTCGCATCGACATCAGCTTGCGACCAGAATAGTTCCAGAAAAATACTCATCCCAGAACCTCTTGAGATTCCCAGAGAAACCGGCGATAGTGGGACATTTATTTTTTTGGAATGGCCTGATCCAGCATGCTCAGAGCGATTAGCCGCGATTAGCCGCGATTAGCCGCGGGGTTCCACCCGTGTAGGACACGGTATTGAACTGGGCGCAATCGTTCTCAACTCTCTGGGGATCATTTCGCCACGAATTGCACGAATTGGCACGAAAATAGAAGCCGCCGCCAGGCGACGAAATTAGTAAAAATTCGTAACTACTCAGCCTTCTGTCATTGCGAGCGCAGTTTGCGAAGCAATCTCGATTGCCGCAATCTGGATTGCCGCAATCGGGATTGCCGCAATCCCCACCATGGCGGAGATTGCTTTGCTTCGTGCCTCGCAACCGCATCCTTCGACTGCGCGGCGAAAATCGCGCCGCTCCGCTCAGGACGCTCCTCGCTGTGGCGAGGCCCTCGCAATGACAGGCTGAGTAGTTACAACTGCACCCTATTGAATTGAATGGAGTAAGGCTATGAACATCGCCGAACTGGAAACTAAAACCATCTCCGAACTACAAGATATCGCTCGGGAGATGGGAGTGACAGGCCACTCCCGCTTGAAGAAATACGACCTCGTCTTGCGCCTGTTGAAGGCCGAGACCGAGGCCCAGGGGCTGATCTTCGGCGGGGGTACATTGGAAGTGATCCAGGACGGCATCGGCTTCCTGCGCTCCAACAAGCACATGAACCCCAGCCCTGACGACGTCTACATTTCGCAAAGCCAGATCCGCCGTTTTGGCCTGCGCACCGGTGACACCGTCATCGGCCAGGTGCGCCCGCCCAAAGAGTCCGAGAAGTATTTCGGGCTACTGAAAGTAGAGGCGGTCAACGGCCTGAACCCCGAAGAAGCCAAACGTCGCCCTAAGTTCGAAAGTCTGACACCTGTCTTCCCCTACCAGATATTGACCCTGGAAACCCAACCGTCGATCCTGGCAAGCCGGCTGATCGACATGATCGCGCCGATCGGCCGCGGCCAACGCGGCTTGATCGTGTCACCGCCGAAAGCCGGCAAGACCACCGTCCTCAAACAGATCGCCAACGGCATCAGCACCAACTTCCCTGACGTATACCTGATGGTGCTGCTGATCGGCGAGCGTCCTGAGGAAGTGACTGACATGGATCGCTCGGTGGAGGCCGAAGTGATCAGCTCCACCTTCGACGAGCCGGTGCAATCCCACGTGCGCGTCGCCGAGATGGGCCTGGAGCGCGCCAAGCGCCTGGTGGAGGCCGAACGCGACGTGGTCATCCTGCTCGACTCGATCACCCGCCTGACCCGGGCCTACAACCTGACTGTGCCGACATCGGGGCGCACCCTCTCCGGCGGTATCGATCCGGCCGCGCTCTACCCGCCCAAGCACTTCTTCGGCGCGGCGCGCAAGATCGAAGAGGGCGGCAGCCTCACCATCATCGCCACCTGTCTGGTGGACACCGGCAGCCGCATGGACGACGTGATCTACGAGGAGTTCAAGGGTACCGGCAACATGGAGCTGCACCTGGAACGCCGCCTGGCCGAGCGCCGCATCTTCCCGGCCTTTGACATCGTCCGATCCGGCACCCGCCGCGAGGAGTTGCTGCTGGGCGCGGAGACGCTCCAGCGGGTCTGGACGCTGCGCCGGATGATCGACATGCTGCGGCAGACCGGGGAGGATCCCCTGGAGGCGGTGCTGGAACGGCTGCGTCGCACGCGCAACAACAAGACGTTCCTGGAAACCCTCGCGCAGAACGTCTGAACGGATCTTCTCAATAGATAATGGAGTGGCTGCCACGCGCCTGGCACTTTTCGGATGCGCCAGGCACGTTCGCCCCAGATTATCGAGAAGATACGTCTGAACTGTAACGAGGAACGAGTAAAACGTAAAGGGACTGATGCGCGACAACACCATTACATCGAATACACCGGAGATCCCGGCCGAGGAGTGGGGGCCAGGCTATCGCCTCTGGCAGGCCGCCCTTGCCCTACTGGCCCAACGCGGCCCGGAGGGCACCACGTCCCTGGTTCGAATGGCGTCGCACCTGGTGATCATCCTGCTCGCTGTGACCGTGCTCTGGCTCAGCCGGGTGCAGTTGCCCCAGTGGGAAATCGTCGAGGTCGAAGCGCCGGTGGCCCAAACCCAAGAAGCCGCAGCAGCGCCGGCTGCGAGCGCCAGCACCAGCGTCATCGTCCAGAACACGCTCGTACGCGCGGCCGTCCCCCTCACCCTGGTCCAGGAACGCCCCCGGATGGCGCTCATCACCCACACCGTCCAGGCTGGGGACACCCTGTATGCCATCGCCGATCGATACGGTATCAGCGCCGAGACGCTGATGTGGGCCAACAACATGGAGCTCAACCCGGATCTGCTGCGGCTGGGCCAACCATTGACCGTCTTGCCGGTGACCGGCGTGTATCACACGGTCGCGCAAAACGACACAGTAGAAAGCATCGCGAAGCAGTACAAAGCTAAAGCGGCCGACATCGCCAACTTCGAGCTGAACCAGCTCAACCCAAGAAACCCGACCCTGACCGTCGGCCAAAAACTGGTCGTGCCGGGCGGGAGCAAACCGCCGGTGGTCCGGCAGGTAAAGATCTACACCGGCCCGATCCCGGCCGCCGCGAGCCGCGGCAGCGGCCGTTTTGTCTGGCCCACCTCAGGCACGGTCACCCAGGGCTACAAGCCGTTGCACCGGGCCATCGACATCGCCTCTGGCCGCGGCACCCAGGTCAAGGCCAGTGACTCGGGATACGTCGTAGCGGCCGGCTGGAGCAATACCGGGTACGGCAATTACATCGTCATCGACCACGGCAACGGCTTTCAAACCCTCTATGCGCACCTGGATAGATTCTTCGTGGGAGCTGGGGAATCGGTGGCCAAGGGGGTTGTAATCGGGCTGATGGGCTTCACTGGCAACGCCACCGGCTCGCACCTGCACTTCGAGATCCGCCAGAACGGCGTCAACCGCAACCCGTTCGGCTACCTGCCGTAGACGCGTTGGCAGCTGGAAGCTGGAAACTGGAAACTGGAAGCTGGAAGCTGGAAACTGGAAACTGGAAGCTGGAAGCTGGAAACTGGGCTGTTACACTACACCGACTTTTAGCGTATCCTCTCAGTAATCCGGGGTGGCTGTGGCCGGTCTCCTGACCGAGCCACCGTGGATCTGGGGCGAACGTGCCTGGCACTTCCGAAAAGTGCCAGGCACGTGGCAGCCACTCCATTACCTGTCGAGAGGATACCCCCCCAACGTCCTACATACGCCCTTCCGAAGTCTTATGCCCGCCTATCCACTCGTGACAGGCTCGTGAAGACTTCGGAAGTCTGACGCCCCCGAATACTGAGAAGCGACCTGCGGCGTGGCCTGCACCGTCACCCGTACGGGGGCATCCAGAAACGCCCCGCTCACCTCGAACACCCGCAACCGCAACGAGTAGACCCCCGGCGACAGCGCACCCGTCTGCCAGACGCCGAGCGGCCCGCCCGACACCGGCGCGGTTTGCGGTGGCGCGACCGGCTGCCAGGCATCCGCCTGGGGCGCATCCCCGGCGGCGTATGACAACTGGTAGTTGGCAAACCCCGGCCCGTCCGCGACGCCCTGAACCTCTACCAGGCCAGAAACTAAACTCCCATCAAGCGGACTGGCGATCACCGCGCGCACCGCGCCGGGGACGGACGCCGTGGGCACGGGTGTCGGCGAAAGGAAGGCGGTCGGAATGGGCGGCGCCGTGGGTGGCGGCGCGGTCGGCGGCGCGGTCGGCGGCGCGGTCGGCGGCGCGGTCGGCGAGACGGGCGCGCCAGGCGTCTCCGCTGGCGTCACGGTAGGCGTCGCGGTCTCTGGGGTGGGCGAGGCCGTCAGGGTCAGGGTGGGTGTGATCGTCGAGGTCGGCGACGCGGTCGGGGACGGTGTGGGGGACGCCGTGAGTGTCGGGGTCGGGAGCGCCACGCGCACGTAGACCGCGTTGGAGACCGCCATCGGGTAGTCGATGTTGGCCGGGTCATACGCGGCCAGCCGCAACGAGTAGTCGTCCACGCCGTGCCGCTCGATCATCTCCCCCGTGTTCCAGTGCCCCAGCAGCCCATTCACGTCGTCCGTGCTGGGACCGGTCACCAGGCCCCAACCGATCGGGTGCGGCCCGACGCCGTACTCCAGCCGCCACAACAACGGCGCCGGCACATGTGCCCGGCCGAACACGGGCGTCAAGCCGGAGAGTGGCTCGCTGCCGGTCGGGCTGTAGAGCATCAGTTCGGGCTGGAAGGCATAGCTGGGCGGCTCGACGGCCAGCACGGGGTACCCGTGCGTCTCGAACCAGGCGCGGTACTTCGCCGGCGGGATCGTCACGTCGCGCGTCTCCAGCCGGTCTGCCGGGGTGAACTCAGTCGCCAACTGACCCGTGACGCGATCCACGACCACGCGCTGCCACAGGTCGAAGCCGGCCGGCAACGGCCCCTGGCCCGCGGCGAAAAGCTCCTCGCGCTGGCGATCCGGCGGGCAGGCCGCGCTCGGACTGGCGCCGCTGTCGGCGCAGACGCGGATGTGCTGGATGCCCCCCGGCTCGACAAACGGCCGCGGCGACTGGCCCTCCAGGCTGCGGGCCATCACGTCCTGCCAGATGGGCGCCGCGCCCCGTGCGCCGGCGATCGCCTGCATCGGCGTGTAGTCGGCGTTGCCCACCCAGACGCCCACCGCCAGATCGGGCGTGTAGCCCAGCGTCCAGGCGTCGCGATAGTCATTGCTGGTGCCGGTCTTGGCTGCGACCGGGCGATCCGAGAGGCTCAGCAGCCCGGCCGAAAAAGTCGGTTGCCGCGCCTCGGGATCCGAGAGGATGGATGTGATCAAATAAGCGTGTTGCGGGTTCACCGCAGCCTGTGGCGGTTGCGGCGTGATCACCACCGCGGCCGGCGCGGCTCCCGCCCCGCTGCAACCCTGGACCGCCGCCGCCGCGGTCCCGCGCCAGATCAATCGGCCATCGTCGTCCAGCACGCATGCAATCGGGCTGGTGGGCACGCGCGTCCCGGTGTTAGCCAGCGTCGCATAGGCGCCGGTCAGCTCCAGCAGGGTCACCTCCCCGCCGCCCAGGGTCAACGACAGCCCGTAGTCCGGCCGAGTCAACGTGGTGATGCCGACCCGCCGGGCGACGTCCTTGAGGCGCTCGATGCCGGCATGTTCCAACGTCTTCACCGCCGGGATGTTGTACGAGCTGCCGAGCGCCTTGCGGACGGTGACGAGCCCGTGCTCTTTGACGTCCAGGTCGCTGCCGCCATAGTTGTAGGGCACGTAGGGCGGGTTGGCGCCATCCGGAAACTCAGTGCGCAGGTCCATGAGCACCGTGGCCGGGGTCCAATAGCCGGGTGGCTCGATCGCGGCGAAGAAACCCGTTTTCTCCGAGAAAACGGGTTTCTCGGCCGCCGGCATCTCGAACGCGGCCAGGTAGGTGAACGGCTTGATGGCAGAACCGGGCTGCCGCGGTGACAGCGCCATGTCGATCTGGCCGCTGATCGCCTCGCTGTAAAAATCCGCGCTACCCACCAGCGCGAGGAGCTCACCGGTCTGCGGCCGCACGGCCACCACCGCGCTGTTGGTGGCCCCCTGGCTGGCCAGGTCCGCCAGTTGTTGCGCCACCTCTTCCTCGGCGATCGCCTGGATACGCGGGTCGAGCGTGGTGTAGATGCGCAGCCCACCCTTGGCCATCAGCTCCGGCCCGACCACCCTTTCGACCTCACCGCGGGCGTACTGGACGAAATGCGGATTCTTGGAGGTGTAGGTCTGGCGCAGCGGTTTCAGGTGGATCGGCTCCTGCCAGGCGGCGTCCGCCTGCGCCGGGGTGATGTAGCCGTGCTCGACCATCAGCCGCAGCACCTCGCCCTGCCGCCGTTTCACCACGCCGGGACTGCCGTCAGCTTCCCACAGCCGCGTGTAGGGGTCGTAGTAGGCCGGCGCCTGGGGCAACCCGGCCAGCAGCGCAGCTTCAGCCAGCGTCAGATCCGCAGCGCGCTTGTCGAAGTAGGTCTCGGCCGCGGCTTCCACCCCGTACGCCAGGTTGCCGTAGTTGATCTCGTTGAGATAGATCTGCAGGATGGTGTCCTTCGGGTAACGCCGCGAGATCTCGGTAGCCAGGATCGCCTCCTTGAGCTTGCGGGAGAGGGTCCGCTCCGCCGAAAGGAAGGTCAGCTTGACCAACTGCTGGGTGATGGTGCTGCCGCCCGGCCCGCTGAGATCACGATCTCGGATGGCATAGTAGACCACGCGCGCGAGCCCGATCGGGTCCACGCCGCCGTGGCGATAGAAGTTCGGGTCCTCGGTGGAAATGGCGGCATCTTTGAGATAGGGCGAGATCTGGTCCAGTGCCACCGTGGTGCGCCGGCCGAAGTCCGGGTCGGCCACCTCGTTCAACAGCCCGCCCTCCCGATCGTAGATCAGCGTCGAGGCGAAATGGCTGGCCCGCGCCTGAAGCTCATCAGGCAGCGGCAAGGTCCGGGCCACGCTGGCGTAGCCCACCAGCGCCAGGCCGACGAGCAGGATGACCACCGCCACCACCCCCAGCGCGGCCACCAGCAACGGCCCACAACCGGCCCGGCGCGGCGGTTGTGGTGGCCGCTGCGAGGGTGGCCTCTGCGAGGGCCGCTGCGAGGGCCTCTGCGGCGGGCGCGGCGGCTGCGGTTGATGCGGCTGTGCGAGCGGCTGTGCGAGCGGCTGTGCGAGCGGCTGTGCGAGCGGCTGTGCGAGCGGCTGTGTGAGCGGCTGTGACCGCTCAGGTGATTGCGGGGCGGGTTGACCGCCCGGGGCAGTTCGGCTGCCCCAACCTGATGGTTGTTGATAAGTCATTTGGTAAAATCCGTCCTGATATACTTGACAAGGAAACAAGGAAACAAGTAGACAAGTAGACACGGTGACACGGTGACACGGTGACAGGGTGACAAGGTGAAAAAAACCTCACCTTATGACCGTGGCGAGTATAATGATGATGAAGCGTGATGATAACAGAAAGCCCGCGAATCCGCCAGGTATGACGACGGGGGGCGCGATTTGGTTGCAGGGGACACCCGAAGGGTTTTCGGAAACCCTTCGGGTCTTGGCCCTGGCACCGACAAACGGGGGGCTGTCAAGGCGGTCATGCCGCTTTGACAGCCCCCCGTCGTATCATCTCAATAATCCGGGGTGGCTGTGGCCGGGTATCTTCTCAATAATCCGGGGCTGTGGCCGGTCTCCTGACCGCCACTCGTGGCACGGTCAGGAGACCGGCCACAGCGAGCACACCTCGAACTATTGAGAAGATACCCTCTGTCATTTCGCGCACGCTTCAGCAGAGTCAGATCGTCTCAGCCCCCAATCGTCTCGCCGCTGGCGACTACCTCGCCTGGATAGTCCCGGGCCGTCGCGTACGGATGGATGATCACGTTACGGCCCACGATTGTGCCGGCCGGAACGACCGCGCCCCTGCCGACGAGAGTCAGCCCGGTGTTCAAACGCTCCGGCCAATTCCGGTTCGGCGTGTTGTCGTCCCCCCAACCGACTTTGGCGTCCTGCCCCACCCGAACGCGTTTGTCCAGGATGGCCCGATCGACCTCCGCGCCCGGCTCGATCACCGCGCCCGTCATGATGATGGCATCCCGCACCACCGCGCCCGCCGCGACGTAGACCCCCGGCGAGATGATCGAGCGGATCACCGTGCCGTCCACCTGGCAGCCGTCGCACAACAGATTGCCGGCCACGCGCGCCTTCGGGCCGATCAACGCGGCCGGCCGCTCCTCGCTCAGGGTGTGAATGACCCAGTCAGGATCGTACAGGTCCAGGGCCGGGGTCTCTGCCAGAAGCGCCATGTTGGCTTCCCAATACGCCTGCACCGTGCCCGCGTCGGCCCAGTAACCCTGGAACGGATACGCAAAGACCCGTTTGCCCTCGACCAGCGCCGGGATCACCTCCCGCCCCAGGTCCCGCTGGCGCTGGCCCGGCCCGCTGCTGAGCCAGTCGACCAGGACTTCGCGCCGGAAAATGTAGATCCCCATGCTGGCCGATGTGCTGCGGGTCCGCCGCGGCTTCTCCTCGAAGTGGATCACCCGGCCATCGGGGTCAGCCGTGACCATGCCGTAGCGATAGGCCTCGAAACCGGGCACCGAACGCACGGCCAGGGTCATATCCGCGGCTCGCTCCTGGTGAAAACGCAGCATCGGGCGATAGTCCATCTGGTAGATGTGATCGCCGGCCAGGATCAGCACCTCTTCCACCGGGTCCCGGACGATGTCGAGATTGAAACGCAACGCGTCCGCGGTGCCCTCCTGCCACGCGCCGCGCTCCCCCTTGGTGCTCTGATACGGCTGCAACAGGCGCACGCCGCCCGCGGTGCGGTCCAGGTCCCACGGCCGGCCTACGCCGATGTGTTCGTTGAGCGAACGCGGCCGATATTGGGTCAGCACGGCCACGCTGAAGATGCCCGAGTTGACGCAGTTGGACAGCGTGAAATCGATGATGCGGTACTTCCCGCCGAACGGCGCCGCCGCTTCAGAGCGCAAAGCCGTGAGCACGCTCAACGCCGGGCTCTCGCCCCCGGTTGGTAGTTGGGTAGATGGATAGATGGGTAGGTTGGTAGACCAGGACTGCCGTCTACCGATTTATCAATTTACCAATTTACCAATTTACCAATTTACCAATTTACCAGTTTACCAATTTACCAATTTACCAGTTTACCAATCTACCAGTTTACCAATCTACCAATTTACCGGTTTCCCAATTTACCAATTTCCCAATCTACCAATTTACCGGCTTCCTGGTCTATCTACACAGTCGAGCCGCTCGGCACACTCTCGCCAAACTCGGCAAATGCCTCTTCATCCACCTCAGCCTGGATCACTACGTTGCGGCCGATGCGCCGATTGGCCGGGATGTGCGCGCCCTTGCCCACGATCGTGGGGCCGGTGTAGAACCGATCGGGGGCGGCCGCGTTGGGCGTGTCGTAGTCGTCTCCCCAGCCCAAGTGTGTACCCGCGCCGACCACCACGGCCTTGTCAAGGATGCAGCGATCCACCACCGCGCCGGGCCCGATCCAGGTGTCGTTCATGATCACGCTCTCCCGCACCACCGCGCCCGGTGAGACGTAGACCCCCGGCGATAGCACCGAACGCAGCACCTGCCCTCGCACGATGCAACCGTTGCATACCATGCTCTCGTTGACGCTGGCTTGTGGCCCCACCTTGACCGGCGGTCGCTCCTCGCTGCGCGTGTGGATCACCCAATCGGGGTCGTACAGCTTCAATTGCGATTGGCCCGAGATCAGCTCCATGCTGGTCTGCCAGTAGGCATCCACCGTGCCCACATCCACCCAGTACCCCGCGAAGGGGAAGGTGTAGATGGGGTACGTCTCAGCCATGCTCGGGATCACGTGTTTGCCGAAATCCAGGTCCGGATGTTCCGGCCCCAGCGCCTGCAACCGTTCCACCAACACGCTGGCATTGAACACGTACACGCCCATGTTGGCCAACGTGCCGGGGGCATCTTTGGGCTTCTCCAGGAACTTGACGACCTTGCCCCCCTCGTCCGTCAGCACGATGCCGAAGCGGGACGTCTCCTCAGGCGGCACGTTCATCACCGCCACCGTGAGCGCGGCACGATGTTCTTCGTGATGGCGCAACATCGGCCCATAGTCCATCTTGTAAATGTGATCGCCGGACAGGATCAACACCGTGTCGGTGCGACTCTCGCGGATGTAGTCCAGATTCTGCAGCACGGCATCCGCGGTGCCGCCATACCACTGTTGCTGGCCACGACCCTGGTACGGCTGGAGCAGGCGTACCCCACCGCGGCTGCGGTCCAGGTCCCACGGCCGGCCGATGCCGATGTGATCGTTCAACGAGCGGGGCAGATACTGCGTCAACACGCCCACGTCATAGATGCCGGAGTTGACGCAGTTGGAGAGGGTGAAATCGATGATGCGGAATTTGCCCGCAAAAGGCACGGCTGGCTTGGCGCGCCGCTCGGAAAGGACGCCGAGCCGGGCGCCGGCGCCGCCGGCCAGGATGAGAGC
>PHCA01000057.1:20864-21492 GCA_002842085.1 Chloroflexi bacterium HGW-Chloroflexi-1 | reverse complement strand
AAAAATGGGTCAAACCGTCAGCTTCGGAGCCTGGTTTGACAGTTTCGTCAGGATGTGGTAGAGTAGAAATCCAATGAATCCCCGTTAGGGGACTGAAACGTTCTTCAGGAGAGCGGCGATCCACAATTCATCCAAGGGTAGAAATCCAATGAATCCCCGTTAGGGGACTGAAACGTGTCTGGTTGTTGACAATCCACCAGCGCACCTGGTCCAGGGTAGAAATCCAATGAATCCCCGTTAGGGGACTGAAACCCTCAGCCGCGAGGCAACGCTGGTCGGGGTGTCGCCAACCCGGGCGATAGTAGAAATCCAATGAATCCCCGTTAGGGGACTGAAACGCTATTTCCATCCAATCCACCGCCGCCCTGGCGCTATCGTAGAAATCCAATGAATCCCCGTTAGGGGACTGAAACCATGATATACCGGCCCTCCCTCGCGCCCGTTGAACAGGATCACGTAGAAATCCAATGAATCCCCGTTAGGGGACTGAAACGCGTGCTGTCGCAGGTACTCCCGACCGGTCTGTCCCTCGTAGAAATCCAATGAATCCCCGTTAGGGGACTGAAACTATTGAATGAGAGGGGGTAAGCCTCACCATTCTTATAGCGTTCCACGTAGAAATCCAATG
>PHCA01000057.1:0-20795 GCA_002842085.1 Chloroflexi bacterium HGW-Chloroflexi-1 | reverse complement strand
CACTTCGCAAGTGACCGGCGCCTGGCATTCGCCCCACGGGATAGCTTATGCTATACTTACGGCCGGTCGAAGGAGGCCCCTATTCATGACGAGTGTCCGAAAGCTGGTTGTCGCTTTATTCGCCCTGCTGGCGTTGATTGCCGTGGGAGCGCTGGCCTGGGCGTGTGGATCTTTGCCGGCGCGGGCGCCGGTCGCCATCTGGACCCCCGCGCCGTTGATCGCGGCGCCTGAGGAACGCGTTGGGCTGATCCTGCCGCCAGCCACGCCCACTGCGGCGCCGGTTGAGCTCCCGACCGCGCCGCGGTCGCCTGCGACCGCCACGGCTGAGCCTGCGCCGCTGCCGACCGCGCTCCCGCCAGCTCCGGCGCCGGCCGAGACGGCTTGGCCGCCGAGTCCCAGCCCGACCCACGACCCGCATCTGGTCATCATCACCGAGGATGCCATCACGGCCGCGGTCGCGGCCGGCGCGGGCGCGCGGAATGGGTTGGTGGTGGAAGGGCTGGCGGTCCGGTTCAGCGACGGCAAGATGCGACTGACCGCCGATCGGTTGAGATACGGGATCGTCCAGGTGCAGAATCTGGCCCTGGTCGGCCAACTGGTGGCGCAGGATGGTGGGCTGCAACTGGAGACCGAATCGATCACGCCAAAGGGACTTGTCACCGCGCTGATCCCGACGGTGACAAATCAGGCGCTGCGACAGTACACCGCGCAGTGGTATGTGGAAGAGGTCCGGACGCTGGAGCGTTATTTGCGGGTGCGGATTCGTCAGGTAGAATAGCGCCCTCTTGGTATCCTCTCAAGCGACAGCCATAATCCGGGGATGCTGTGGCCGGTCTCCTGACCGTGCCACGGGTGGCACGGTCAGGAGACCGGCCACAGCGAGCGGCCTTATCGGCCCCGCACTTTTAACGGAGCGTGCTGCTATGTCAAACAGACTGGTCTCCATCGCCCCCGGCGGGGGGCGGTTGCAGGCGCCTGACGGCAAGCCGTTTTTCGCCATCGTCGTGAACTACGTCGGCCACAGCGATCGCGCCTGGGCCCAGTTCAATTCCGACAAGTTCGACCCGGCGCTGATCGAGGCGGATTTCCGGCTGGCCCGGGCAACCGGCGCCAACACGGTCCGCACCTTTGTCGCCAACCCGCTGCCGGCCGAGTTCACCGCGGGCGATTGGACCAGGCTGGACGCGGTGGTGGCCGCGGCCGAACGCGCCGGGGTCTACCTGCTGCTGACACTGGCCGACTATGGCGTGAGCTACGTCCGGACCCTGGCCGCCCACGCCGGGCTGATCGCCGCCCGCTACGCCGGCCATCCGGCGATCCTGGGCTACGATCTTAAGAACGAGCCGCACTTCTATAACCTGGCCCTGATCCACTACCCCGACCCGGCGCCGCTGCTATCTCCCGCGCTCAGCAACAGCTACCCACCCCCGCAAATCACCGACGAGGCGCTGGCCTGGGCGCGCGGCGAAGGCCGGGTTCCCAGTTGGATGCCCGATGACGCCGCGATCCGCTATGCCAACGCTTACGCCACGCTGAACGCCTGTCTGCAAGCGGCCAGCAACTGGGTCAGCGCACACGACTACGCCAACAGCATCGTCGCGTTCGTCCGCTCGCCCGAGGCCGCGCCGTGGCGCCCCTTCCTGGACGCGCTGGATGCGACGCTGGCAGCCTGGCTCGCGCCGCAACTGGCCGCGGTGCGCGCCGCCGACCCCGGGCGGCTGGTCACGGTCGGGTGGAGTGATCCGCTGCTGGCCGCGTTGCCGGCCAACAGCGCGCTGGACTTCCACGCCATCAACCGCTATCCCCCCAACTCACCCAGGTGGCTGGACTATCACCTGACGATCGCGGCCGAGCTGCGGACCGCCTTCCCGGGCAAGCCCGTGGTGCTGACCGAGTTCGGGTTTCCCACCGACACGCTTGAGCCGGCCCAGGCGGCCATTGCCGAGGCGGCCGGCTGGCTGCGCGGCTACGAGCTGGGGCTGGCCGGCGTGGGCAAGTGGATGCTGTGGGATCTGCCGCCGGGCCCCAACCCGCGGGAACGCAGTTTCGGCCTGTTCGAGGCCAGCGGCGCCCCGAAACCCAGCGCGTTGGCGCTGCCGGCCGTGGCGGCATTCCTGGGACCGACCCGAGCGCCGCGCGGCCAGGTAGCATTGAGCGCCAATCAGGCCGGCGGCATCGCCTACCGCTACACCGCCGACGATGCCCGGTTCAGCAGCGGCCAGGGCCGCGCCGGCGACAGCCTGGCCCGCTGGGAAGGCCAGGGCTGGGCCCAACTGTGCGTGAGCTGGTCCCGCCCCGGCACGATTCGGGTGGAGGCTACAGCGCCGGGTCAGGTCCTGCTCGATCTGGGGCAGATGCTCGGACTGGCACATCTGTCGAACTACACGTTGGAAGCCGCCGGCGCGCCGGTAGACCATACCCGGGCCGGCACCGTGTTGGCGTTCTCCGTGGCCGCCGGACGGCCGATCACCTGTCGGCTGGGGCTCGACGCGGTGGATGCCAGGGTCGCCATCGTCTGGCCGCACGGCGATGCGCCGGTCGCCGAAGCCCGGCTGGCCAACCTGACCGCCTACCTGACCTTCCCCGACAGCCGGGTGCCTGTGCCGTGTGACCTGGCCCCGCGCGTGACACTGTGGCGGGCGCTCAACAACGAACCTGCCCAGCCGATCGCCACGGGGGCCCGGCGGATGGCCGATTTCGGCGGCCGGCGGGCGCCGGTGTGGGATTTCAACGATTTAGACGTCAGCCCGGCGCGTGATCCCAAGAACAAGCTCTACTTCAGCCTACGGGTGGACGGCGGCCCGTATCGCGCCAACGTTTGGGTGCACGGCGTGGACGCCCGCACCTTTATGCCGCAGCAGGTGCAGGCCGAGGGCATCTTCGCGGTGACACCCGAGGCCGCGCCCGCGGAGATCGACGCCATCATCCAGATCGTCTGGCCGCACGGCGGCGCGGCGGTCGGCGAGGCGACACTGGCCAACATCACCGCCGATCTGTTCGCACACGGCACGCGCCGCCGCCTGTTGCCCGCCAGGGGGAACGCCGGCGCCTGGGAACCGGCCGTGTGGCTGGTGCGTGCCATCGACAACGCTGTGGGAGCACGCGTGGCGCGCGGGGTGTTGCGCACCGAAGGCGCCAACCCGGTCCGCTGGGACTTCGACGACATCGACGTCAGCCCGGCCCGCGACCCGAGTAGCAAGCTGCACTTCTGGGTGGAAGTGGACGGCGTCCGCACCTATGCCAACTTTTGGACGCACGGCGTGGACGCCCGGACCTATTTCCCGAACCCGGACGTGTTGCTGGGGGATTGCGTGGGATGAGGAAACCAGAAAACCAGGAAACAAGTAAAAGGATTCTGATCCTGACCGCGGATGCCGGTTTCGGGCACCGGGCGGCAGCCAACGCCATCGCGGCCGCGCTGGAAGAGCGTTACGGGGAACGGTGCCAGGCTATCATCGTCAACCCCCTGGAGGACCGCCGGGCGCCCGCGGTGTTGCGCCGCGCTCAAAGCGATTACGATCGGCTGATCCAAGAAATGCCCGACCTGTACCGGTTCGGCTACAGGGCCAGTAATGGCATGTTGCCGGTCGGAATCGTGGAGCAGGCGCTGATCGTCATGCTCCACAACACCCTGCGAGACACGCTGCGCACGCATCAGCCTGACGCGATCGTAACCACTTACCCGCTCTATCAGGCGCCGCTGACCGCCCTCTTTGCCCTGAACCGGCGGTACGTGCCGCTGCTCACGGTGGTCACCGACCTGGTCTCGGTGCACGCGTTGTGGTTCAACGACGAGGTCGATCTCTGCCTGGTGCCCACCGAAACGGTGCGGGCCAAAGCGCTGGATCACGCCCTCCCGTCCGCCAGGATCGAGGTCACCGGGCTGCCGGTCAACCCCGCGCTGGCTCAGCCGGTGGACCGGGCTGCGCTGCGCGCCGGGCTGGGCTGGCGCGCCGATCGCTACGTGGCATTGTTCGTCGGCAGTAAGCGCGTCCGGAAGCTGGAACCGGTCGCCCATGCGTTCAACCATTCCGGTTTGCCTCTGGAGTTGGCGTTGGTCACCGGCGGGAACGAGGCGTTGCTGAAGGCGTGGGGCGAGGCTGACTGGCATCTGCCGGCGCACGTTTATGGCTTCGTGGACGACATGGCGCCGATGATCCGCGCCGCCGACTTCATCGTCTGCAAGGCGGGAGGGCTCATCGTCAGCGAGGCGTTGGCGACCGGCCTGCCCTTGATGCTCGTCGAGGTGATCCCGGGCCAGGAGACGGGCAACGCGGAGTTCGTGGTCCAAGGTGGCGCCGGGGAGCTGGCGCCCGAACCGCTGAACGCCCTGGCGTGTGCCTGCCATTGGCTGACTAACGACGGGGCCTTGCTGGCCTGCCGCGCGGCCAAAGCCCGTGAACTGGGCCGGCCACACGCCGCCTACCGCGTTGCTGAGTTGGCCTGGCAGGCCGCCCAGCAGGGCCCGCAACACCGCGAACACAGGTTGCTCGTCCAGGTCCCGCGCTTGCGCGAGCTACTGAGCACGCGGGACCCCGATCTCGGCGCGGAGGAGCGGAGCTAATAACGGGGGGCCTCGATCAGGGGCAAGGAGACCGTAAAGCTGCTGCCCTGCCCCGGCGTGCTCGTGGCGGTAATTTCGCCGCCGTGAATCCGGGTCAGCGACCGCACCATGCCCAGGCTCAGGCCCACCCCCTGTTGCTCCTGCTGGGCCCGATTGATCTGGCGCAGGCGGTCGAAAGCGGCGATGATCTCATCTGAGGTCATGCCAGGTCCCCGATCGGTGAACGTCACGTGGGCGCGCTGGTCGTCCGTTTCGAGATGTATGCCGACCGTCTCACCTTTGGACGAAAAGCGGATGGCGTTGTCCAGCACCCGTCCGAAGACCTGCATCAACTGCTCCTCGTGGCCATGTACCCACGCGCCCACCTCAAAACCCGTCAGGTCGATCACCACGTCGCGCTCGCGCGCCCTGTGCTCAGCCTTGACCACCACAGCCTCGATCAGCACGCGCAACGGGTGCGGCGCGGCCCAGGTCTCATAGAGTCTTGCTGCCCGCCCGCTATCGATCTGAATAGCCAGCAACATCGACTCCACGATGTACGACAGGTCACCGGTGCTGCGCGCCAGCAGGCCCACGTACTCGGACAGTTGGTCCGCATTCAACCGCTTGAGATTGCGGTGCATGCTGTCGGTCAGCATGCGGATCACCGACAAGGGGGTGTTCAGCTCGTGAGTGATCATGAAGAGCAGTTGTGACTTGAACGACTCCATCTCCGAAACGGTGTATGTCTGCAACTCCTGGGCCCGGCGCAGCAATCCCGCCACCACGGACACCAACTCTTGCGTATCAAACGGCTTGCTGATAAAGGCCTCCACACCCATCTCACTGCTGGAGAGCCGGGTGTCGGTATCGTGCAACGCTGTCACAAATGCAAACGGGATCGCCCGCCAGCGCCAGTCCGCCCGCACGCGCTGAAACACCTGAAAGCCGTCCATTTCAGGCATCATGATATCGCACAGGATCAGAGCGGGACGCCGCTCCTCCATCAAACGCAGCGCCTCCGGACCGCTGGTGGCCGTCACGGTCTCATAAGACTTCTTGCGCAAGATCGCCGAGACCACCTGGACCACGTCCGGGTTGTCATCCACGACCAAAATCAGCGACGCCATTACCTGTCCTCCTGACACTCATCCGCCTGGATCTGTTCGATATCCAGGCGACTCCTCTTCAAAAATATACTACAATCATAACACCAGTTCAGGTCCCTGCGCCATAGGAAAGAAGGCCCAAAGTAACTGCTCACAAACCTTCGCAAGGGTTCTGGAACTAATTTACGGCCCAAGATCGCCTGCGCCGCCCCCGGGCCATTCATCCTGGCGCGCCAGCGCGTCGAGCGCCGCGTTCTGGGCCGCAACCTGCTTGCTCAGCCCCTCGCCTTCGCCGCACGGCGCCTCCCCGAGGTACACCTCCACGGTGAAGGTCTTGGCGTGATCCGGCCCGTCCGCTCTGACCGTGCGATAACGCGGCGTAAGTCCCAACCTGCCCTGAGCCAGTTCCTGCAAACGGCTCTTGGGATCTTTATCGGCCACCTCGGCCCGGGCCTCGGCCAGCTCCCCCTCGACCAACGGCAGCACCAACTGCGTCACCCGTTCCAGGCCCTGATCGAGATAGAGCGCGCCCACCAACGCCTCGAACGCCGCACACCGGGTCGCTGCCCGCTCTCGGCCGCCGGTTTCAACCTCGCCATGCCCCATGAACAGCGATTGCCCGATCCCCAAGGCCTGGGCAAAGCGCGCCAGGGTATCGCGACGCACCAGCGCGGCGCGCAAGCCAGTCAGCTCACCCTCCGGCGCGTGGGGAAACTGCAAAAAGAGGTAGTCAGCCAGCAAGAAGTCCAACACCGCGTCGCCCAAGTATTCCAGACGCTCGTTGTCCTCCCAATCCAATTCAGGGTGTTCGTTGAGATAGGAGCGATGGGTCAAGGCGGTGCGCAACAATATCCAGTCCTTGAAGGCCAGGTCATTGTGCGCCGCAAACGTCGCCACCCATTCCAAGTAATCGTCCATGCACTGCTCCAGGCATCTACGCGCGTCCGGCCGAAGATCCGAAGGGGCCGGTCTCGAACCATGACCCCCTGGCGAAACTCGCTGGGGCCGGTTTGCAACCGTGCCCCCGCCGGCGTATTTTCGGATAGGCGCAAGTATAACATAGGGAACCGGCTTTGTCATTCTCCTTCATCTCATGTATAATGTTGTAACTACTCAGCTTGTCATTGCGAGGAGGCGTTTTTTGCCGACGAAGCAATCCCCGCGTTTAGTGCCAGGAGATTGCGGCAATCTCGATTGCGGCAATCCGAGATTGCTTCGCAAAAAACGCTCGCAATGACACGGCGGCTGAGTAGTTACATAATGTTCCATAATCCGTGAGCTTCTTGCTTTCTGTGCAAGAATTTCTCTATCGGCTTTCACCGCTTTGGTTCCGGCTCGTAAGCGCAGCGGCCTCGTCCGGGTCAGGCTGTATCAAGGAGAAACGTGGTGGCATTGTTTCGCAAGACCCCGGATGAACGGGCAGAGGGTCAGGCCAAAATTGAGGCCAGCCTGACCAAGACCCGTCAGGGGTTGTTCGGCCGCATCAGCGCCCTCTTCCAGGCCAATGAGCTCACTGACGAGACCTGGGAGGAGTTGGAAGAGTTGTTGATCCAGGCCGATCTGGGCATCGACACCGCGCTGCGCGTCGTCGAACGCCTGCGGACCCGCGTTCACCGGGAGAATATCAAGCGGGAGGACGAAGTGCGCGCGGCCCTGGCCGATGAGTTGACGCGCCTGCTGACGCACCCTGCGATGACGAGCATCGAAGAGCCGCGCCGGTTGTCGGTGATACTGATCGTGGGGGTCAACGGCTCGGGCAAGACCACCAGCATCGCCAAACTGGCCCAGTACTACAAACGCCGCGGCAAGCGGGTCGTCCTGGCCGCCGCCGACACCTTCCG
This sequence comes from Chloroflexi bacterium HGW-Chloroflexi-1, assembly GCA_002842085.1. GTDB lineage: Bacteria > Chloroflexota > Anaerolineae > CG2-30-64-16 > CG2-30-64-16 > CG2-30-64-16. The sequence goes on along the minus strand of PHCA01000057.1, from coordinate 13,302 downwards.
AGCCGCCGCCATCGACCAGATCAAAATCTGGGGCGAGCGCATCGGCGTGGAAGTAATCGCCCAGGCGCCCGGCGCTGACCCCGGTGCGGTGGTGTACGACGCGATCCGCGCCAGCCAGGAGAGCCGTCAGGCCGAGCTGCTGATCATCGACACCGCCGGCCGGCTTCACACCAAGTACAACCTGATGAAGGAATTGGAGAAGATGCGCGGCGTCTGCGCCCGTCAGGTGCACGACGCCCCGCACGAAACGCTGTTGGTGCTGGACGCCACCACGGGCCAAAACGCCATCAGCCAGGCCAAACACTTCAAAGAGGCGGCGCAGGTCACCGGCCTCATCCTGGCCAAACTGGATAGCACTGCCAAAGGCGGCATCGTCTTCGCCATCGAGGAAGAGCTCGGCTTGCCCGTGCGCTTCGTCGGCACCGGCGAGAAACCGGACGATTTCGCTGAATTCGACCCGCGCGCGTTTGTGAACGGGCTATTGGATATTGGGTATTAGGTATTCGGAACGGGATATTGGATATTGGATATTGGGTATCAGGTATTCGATATTGCGGTCATCGCGTCGTCAATATCTAATATCCCACCACTCATCAGAGGTGAATCATGGACGATATTCGTAATCAACTGACAACGTTGGCCAAACAGATCGACGCGATGCGGAGGCGTCTTTGACCTGGCCGGCAAGCAGGCTGAGATCGCCAAACTGGAAGAAGAATCGGCCGACCCGCAGATCTGGAACGACCCGCAGGCCGCCAAGGCCGTCATGCGCCAACTCTCCAGCTTGCAGGAACAAGTAGCCACCTGGGACAAGCTGACTCAGGACACGGCCGACGCGCTGGAGCTGCTCCAACTGGCCGGCGACGCCGAGGACGACGACGTGCTCGCCGAAATCGCCACCGAAACGCGCCGGCTGACGAAACTCTACCAACGGCTCGAGTTTCAACTGGCCCTGGGCGGCCCCTACGACCGCAGCGGCGCCATCCTCTCCATCCACGCCGGCGCCGGCGGCACCGAAGCCCAGGATTGGACGCAGATGCTGCTCCGGCTCTACCTGCGCTGGACCGAGCGCCACAACTATCAGGCCGAAATCACCGATCAACTGGCGGGCGAAGAGGCCGGCATCAAGACCGTCACCGTGGAAGTGGACGGCCCCTGGGCCTATGGCCATTTGAAGGCGGAGCGCGGGGTCCACCGGCTGGTGCGCATCAGCCCATTCGATTCATCGGCCCGCCGGCATACGTCCTTCGCCCTGGTCGAGGTCCTCCCCATCCTGGACGACGACATCGAAATCGACATCAAGCCGGACGACGTCAAGATGGACGTTTACCGGGCGGGCGGCGCGGGCGGGCAGCATATGCAGAAGAACGCCACCGCCGTGCGGCTGACCCACAGCCCCAGCGGGATCGTGGTCACCTGCCAGAACGAGCGCAGCCAGTTGCAGAACCGGGAATCGGCCATGCGCGTGTTGCGCGGCAAGCTGTACGACATAGAGCTGCAAAAGATCGAGGAAGAACAGTCCCGGCTCAAGGGCAAGCACGTGGAGGCCGGCTGGGGCAACCAGATCCGTTCCTACGTCCTGCAACCGTACCAGATGGTCAAGGACCTGCGCACCGACGTGGAAACCGGCAACACCACCGCCGTGCTGGATGGCGAGATCGATCAGTTCATCGAGGCGTGGCTCAAGCAACAGGTCGGCACGAACAACCATCAAGCGGCTCCGTAACTACTCAGCCTGTCATGGTTATACTGAGTTGGTCTCAGCCCTCCGGTCTCCCCGACGGATTTGGCTGGTTGCGTAGGCCCGGAGGGACTTCCGCGAGGGCCTCGCTGTGGCGAGGGCCTCGCTGTGGCGAGGAGCGTAGTTTGCGGTTGCGAGGCACGAAGCAAAGCAATCGGCGATTGCGGCAATCGAGATTGCTTCGCAAACTACGCTCGCAATGACAGAGGGCTGAGTAGTTACGCGGCTCCGGCATATTTGCTAAAATCTTAGAAACAGCTTATAATTATCCTGGAGTGGTCACAAACAGCTAAGATACACGGGGCTCTTGATCCTATTCGCAGCTTGCTGCGCAGAAACATGGACTCACGGTAGAAAAGCTGGGTGACAAAGACGTGCCAGAATGGCACTAGTTTCCCCGAGGAGGGTACCGTGAGTCAGTATTCCGACAAGAACCTCGTTTGCCGTGATTGTGGCAACGAGTTTGCATTCAGCGCGGGCGAGCAGGAGTTCTTCGTTCAGCGCGGCTTCAGCGAGCCCAGCCGCTGCCCGGATTGCCGGGCGGCGCGCAAGTCGTCCCGCGATAGCGGCGGCTACGGCGGCGAGAGCGATAGCTACGGCGGCGGGCGTGATAGCTACGGCGGCGGCGGGCGTGCTAGCTACGGCGGCGGCGGGCGCGATAGCTACGGCGGTGGCGGTGGTGGTGGGCGCCGCGGCGGGTCTCGCGGTGGTGGTGGCAGCCAGCGCCAGATGTTCAAAGTGACGTGCGCGGATTGCGGCAATGAGACCGAAGTACCGTTCGAGCCCCGCTCGGGCCGCCCGGTCTACTGCCGAGACTGCTTCGAAAAGCGTCGTGGGCAGCGCTAGGCAATTTCGCCAACGCCAACCTTGCGAAGGTTGGTAACCTTCGCAAGGTTGACAAGGTTGAGGTTGGGCCAAGTAACGTGCTTCGGCCTGGGCCGGCTGTTTTCCGCACCCCTGTGCAGCAGGGGCGTGGAAGCTCCTCACCCAGGCCGTCTCTTTTGGTAACTACTCGCAATCCCCACCATGGCGGAGATTGCTTTGCTTCGTACCTCGCAACCGCAAACTACGCTCCTCGCTGTGGCGAGGCCCTCGCAATGACAGGCTGAGTAGTTACCTCTTTTGTAGAACAAGATGCGCTTCCTCAAGCGACTCCAGCTCCAAGGCTACAAAACCTTCGCCTCCCGCACCGAGTTCGTGTTCGACGCGGGTGTCACAGCTATCGTGGGCCCCAATGGCAGCGGGAAATCCAACGTTGCCGACGGCCTGCGCTGGGTGCTGGGCGAACAGAGTTTTGGCACCCTGCGCGGCAAACGCACCGAGGACATGATCTTCTCGGGTAGCGAGCAGCGCGCGCGCCTGGGCATGGCCTTCGTCTCGTTGATCTTCGATAACAGCACGGGTTGGCTGCCCATCGATTTCAGCGAGGTGGAGATCTCCCGCCGCGCCTATCGGTCGGGCGAGAACGAGTACTGTATCAACGGCAACCGCGTCCGCCTGCGAGACATCGCCGACCTGCTGGGCAATTCAGGCCTGAGCGAACGCACCTACACGGTCATCGGGCAGGGCCTGGTGGACCAGGCCCTCTCCCAACGCCCTGAGGAACGCCGCAAGCTGTTCGAGGAAGCCGCCGGCATCACGGTCCACCAGCGAAAGCGCGATCAGGCCTCGCAAAAGCTGGCCGACGCGCACACCAACCTCACCCGCGCCCAGGACATCATCAGCGAGCTCACGCCCCGCCTGCGCTATCTCAAGGGGCAGGCCCGCCGCGCCAATGAATTCCGCCAGCTCAAGACCGACCTGGACGCCCACCTGCAAATCTGGTACGGCTACAAATGGTATCAGGCGCTGGTAGCGCTGGCAGCCGCCAGAGAACGCTTGACCGACCATACCGGCGTCACCGAAGAAGGGACCGCCGCCCTGAACGCCCTGCTGGAAGGGATCGCAGCACGCCGGGCCGAGCGCGCGCGCCTGCGCGAAGAGCTTGGCGAATGGCACCGCACCAGCAGCCAACTGCATCGCCAGGCCGAGACGGTGCAGCGTGAGCTGGCCGTGCGTTCGGAGCAACATCGCTTGTGGGGCGAACAGCGCGAGGAGCTGGAACGGGAGCTGGTTCACCTGCTCGCCATGTTGGAGGACGGCGAAGAGCGACTCCGGACGGCCGTGGCAGAGCTGGCCCAGGCAGGGGCAGCCCACGAAGCTCACCGATCCCGCGTGGCCGCGGCGCAGCAAGACCTCGACGCGCGCGAACGGGAACGCCAGGCCCAAGTCGCCCGGCTGAACCAGACCCAGGACGCCGTGCTGGCGCTGAAGACGCAACTGGCCGACCGTCGCTCCCGGCTGGCCCAGTCCGCGGAGCGGCGAACCGAACTCCTCCACGCCCAGGCTGAACAGGCGCAGGCCGTTCGAACCGCTGTGGCGCAATTGGCCGATCTGGAAACCCAAATCGCCACACTGACCGGGCAAATCACCGCGGCCGACGCCGACCTGGCCCGGATCGACCAGGCCCGGCAAACGGGGGCCCGGAACCTGGCTGCGGCTCAAGAGGCTGAGCGTAAAGCCGGCGAGGCGTTGAACATGGCGCAGCGCGGCTTGGCCCGGCTACAAGACCAACACGATATGCTGGCCCGTTTGCGAGACGAGGGCGCGGGGATGAGCGCCGGTCCGCGGGCCGTCCTGTCCGCCGCGCGCCAGGAAACGCCATCGAACGCCGGGAAGAGCGCGGGGCAGGCGCCGCCCCTCGAGGGCATCATCGGCGCACTGGGCGACCTGATCGAGGCGCCGCCCGAGCTGGAACGGGCGATCGAGGCCGCGCTGGGTGGCCGCCTGCAGGATATCGTGGTGCGCAGTTGGGAAGACGCTGAGGCAGCCGTCGCGTTCCTGAAGCGAAACCAGAGCGGTCGGGCGACCTTCCTCCCGCTCGACAGCCTCCGACCGGGCCGGGCCGCCAACGTGCCGCGCAGGGCCGGTGTATTGGGCCTGGCCAGCGAGTTGGTCAAGTTCGACCGCACCATCCAACCGGCCGTAGACCTGGCGCTGAATCGCATCCTGGTGGTGGAAGACCTGCCCACTGCGCGCCATTTAGTGCGCGAGGACACCCACGCCACCCTGGTCACGGTCGAGGGCGAAATCGTGCGCCCCGGCGGCAGCGTCACCGGCGGCGCCGAGAGCAACCGACGAGACAGCGGCGTATTGGCGCGCGCGCGGGCCCTGCGCGCTCTCCCGGCCCAGATCCGCGCGGCCCGGACCCAGGTTGCTGAGCACGAGGCGGCCGTCGCGGCGGCGCGCCAGCGTCAGGAAGCGGTGCGGGCCGACCTGGCCGAAGCACGCGTCCAGCGGGAAAAGCTGACCGTCGACAAAGGACGTCTGACTGCCGAACAGAATCGCCTGGGGCTGGCCGCGGATCGCGCCCGGCAGACCCGAGCCTGGCACGACGAGCGCCGCCAGCAAGTTGCGCAGGAACTGGCCGGGCTGGATGGCCGCGAAACCGACCTGCACGCGGCCATCACGACCCTGACCGGGCAGAGCGCCGGCCAGGAAGCCGCGGTGGCGGACGCCCGGCGGGACCTGGCCCTGCTGGCGACCGACGACTTTGTGAGTGAAATCGCCCGTCTGCGCGCCGAGGCCGCGGTCAGCGCCGGTCAGTTGCGGAGCTACCAGGCGCGCGTAGACGAGCTGACCGCGGCGCAACGCGTCCGCGCCGGCGAGATCGCGGCCAAACGAGCGCGGATCGAGACCCTGGCCGCTCAGCAGGTCGAAGCCGGCCGGGCCATCGGTCAACAGGGGACGGCCAGCCAGGGCCTGACCGCGGAGATCACCGCCCTGGCCGCGCAGATCGACCCGGCGGAGGCCCGTCTGGCCGAAATCGAGCGGGATCAGCGGGCGGCCGAAGCGCAGGAACGCGCCCTGCGCGACCAGTTGCGCCACGCGCAGATGCGCCAGAGCCAGGCCGAGCTGGCCATGCAGCGCGCCCACGATGAGCTCGCCCACCTGCGCGCCGAGATCGAGAAGGAGTTGGGGCTGGTCGCGCTGGATAGCGACGAGGCACTCGATGATCAGCCGCCCTTGCCGCTCAACGGCATGATCACCCGGTTGCAGCGCGTGACCGAGCTGCCGCAGGGCCTCGAGGAGGACGTGCGCAACCTGCGCCATCAGGTCAACCGCCTGGGCCCGGTCAACATGGACGCGGTCGTCGAGTATAGCGAAGTCGAGGCCCGCTACAACTTCTTGACTTCGCAGACGACCGACCTGGAAGCGGCTGCCGCCTCCCTGGAAAAAATCATCGCCGAGCTGGACCAGGTCATGGAACGGGAGTTCATGGCCACATTCAAAGCCGTCGCGACCCTGTTTCGGGATGAGTTCTCCCATCTGTTCGGTGGCGGCTCCGCCAAATTGATGCTCACCGCCCCCGACAACCCCAGCACGACCGGCGTCGAGATCAGCGCCCGGCCGCCGGGCAAGCGCGAACAGGGCCTGGCGTTGCTCTCCGGCGGCGAACGCTCGCTCACGGCCGCAGCATTGATCTTCAGCATCCTCAAGGCGCGACCGACCCCCTTCTGCGTGCTGGATGAAGTGGACGCCGCGCTGGACGAGGCCAACGTGGGCCGGTTCCGCGAGGCGTTGAAGGCGTTGAGCAAACAGACCCAATTCATCCTGATCACCCACAACCGCGGCACAATCGAGATTGCCGACACCATCTACGGCATCTCCATGGGCGCGGATAACACCTCGCAAACCCTCTCGCTGAAGCTGGAGGGCCAGGAGATCGTGCCGGTCAAAATCGGTGAACCGGACCAGGCCTCATGACGCATCGCCTGACCCGCTACCTGATGATCGGGGTGATGGTCACCTTTTGGGGCCTCAGTTTCGTGTTGACCAAGATCGCCCTGGACTGGCTGGGACCGACCGCGATCGCGTTCCTGCGCTGGGCCATCACCGCGGCGGTCCTGTCCAGTTGGCTGGTTTTGACGGCCAGGTGGCCCGCCTTCGGACGGATGTTGCGCCAGGACGGCTGGACCCTGGCGGGGGGGGCCCTGGTCGGCATCTCCCTGTTCTCCGCCACCGGCAACCTGGCGCTGCGCTACACCACGGCCATCGACGCCGGTGTGCTCTCGAATCTCACCAGCGTCTTTTTGATATTGATCGCGACCGCCTGGTTGCAGGAGAGACTGGCTCCAGCCGAATGGATCGCGTTGGCGGGCGCCTTTTGTGACGCGATCCTGGTGAGCCAGGGGGCCGGCCACCTGACTCTGACCAGCCCGGGTTTGCGCGGCGACCTGTTGCTGGTCCTGGGGGCGTTTTTCGGCGCCGTGTACTGCATCGGCGCGAAGCGCCTGGTCGCAACCTACCCCACCGACGTGGTGACGACCGGCTTCGCCACGCTGGGCGCACTGTTCCTGCTCCCCGCGGCGCTCTGGGAAGGCATCTCTTTCGATTTGCCGCCGGTGGCCTGGGCTGCAATCCTGTTCCTGGGCCTGGGAAGCGGCGCGGTCGCCAACCTCCTGTGGATGTATCTGCTCTCGACCACCAGCGCATCGCGGGCCGGCATGGTCCTGTTCCTGATCCCCATCATCTCCACCGCCCTGGCTGTGATCGTGCTCCACGAGCCGCTCACCCCGGCCATCTTGCTCGGCGCGGGGCTGGTGCTGGCCAACGTCGCCATCGTGTCTCAATTTTTCGGGGAATCGCTCGCTGTGGCCGGTCTCCTGACCGAGCCACCGTGGCTCGGTCAGGAGACCGGCCACAGCCACCCCGGATTATTGAGATGATACGGAAATACTATAACATGACCCAATGCAGAGACCCGCTGGAGATCTATCGCGAAGCGCTGGCGAGCATCCCGGTCCCCACCGAGGAGCGGCCGCCGGCCATCGAGCGCGCCGAGGTGTGGCCCTACCCGGAGCTGGCCCGGCTGTGGGTGCGCGTCGAAACCGGCCCGTTCGCGGCGTTTCCCAACCTGGAATTGGTCATCCTCGACCCGGCCGGCCAGCCGGTCTCGCAGATGTTCATGGTCGAGATCCGGCAGCCCTATCAATCGCTGACCATGCACCTGCGCCAACCGCCCCGCCCCGGCGAACGCTATCGCCTGGAGATCACGCTGAGCCGGAATGAAGAGACGCTGGACACGCGGACGGTCGAATTCGAGATGGTTTTTCGAGAACCTGAGGGGAAGTAGAACGTGGAGCGTGGAGCGTGAGGCGTGAAGCGTGGAGTGTGGAGTGTGGAGCGTAGCAAGTACCAGGGGACTCCGCGCAATCCGGTCGGGTTTCCGGCGTATGGTCAGCGACTCTATTGCGCGATCCCCTACCAAGGGCCTACCAAGGGCCTGGAACGCAGCAAACATTCGGGGGTGATTGCAGCTTTTCGCCAGCATTTCATCAAGCCGGGTCTTATCGAAGCCGAGTACAGCGACGCCTACGGCGCCGTCATGGAGGATCGCACCGAAGGCGACTACAACCTGGAGTTCGAACCGGGCGCAGATCAAGCCGAACATGACATGGCACGCGCTCAACGCTTTCTGACCCGCGCCGGGCGCGCCTTGCAGGAAATGGGTTTCTTGCCATGACCCGCTTACCCGTCCACTTGCAGGCCAACGAGCAAGCCGCTCTTCAAGAATTCGTGACCCGCCTGTTCCAACAGGGCGTTGGCCGCGTCGTCAGCGTTTGGCTGTTTGGCTCCAAGGCTCGCGGCGATGGTGACCCGGATTCCGACCTGGACTTGCTCATCGTACTCGAAGACGCTGACTGGCTGGTCCGAGATCGCGTCCACTTGGTGGCCGCGCGCGTCTCGTTGGAACATGATGTCCTCATCAACACGCACCTGCTCAGCCGCGCTGGCTGGGCCAGGATGACGCGCCAGCGCGCTACCCTCTGGCGCCACGTGCAACGCGACGGCTTCCCCCTGAGGTTCGGAGCGCCTTCGATGCAAAGACCTGTCGACCACCGTGGTGACCTAATCCCCTGAATCCAGTTCGAGGCTGGTCTGCATGCCGAGACGGACCGAGGTGATGCCGGCGATACGGGCAGGTGTATTGGCTCGCAGCCGCATCTCGCCGATAAACGTGCCATTTGTGCTCTCGAGGTCAGTCAGGAAGAACTGGCCGCTCTGCAGGGTGATCTTGGCGTGGCGGCGCGAAATCTGGGCATCCTCAAGGATTCGAAGGCCACAGTCCTCGTCGCGGCCGATGACATACGGGAAGCTGGTGACGACCTTCTCGACGCCGCGCGTCGGCCCGGGCGACTGCACCACCCGGACGCGTAACCGCGCGCGTGCGGACACGAAGCGCACCGGGCCTGTGGTGTCGACCGGCGGCCGGTAAAGCGGTGGCAGATCCTGCCGGTCCTTCCGCCCGGCCAGGATGCGCCACGTCACCACGCCCGAGATGACGACCACAATCGCCAGCGTGATGAGCGGGTTGTTGGTCAGAGCGTCTCCGATCCGCTTAAAAAGGCCGGGCTGCGGGGGCGGGGTCAGCTTGAGCGACTCATAGACCGCCCGCGCACGCTGGTCATCCTTGGTGGTCAGATCTAAGGTCACCTTGTACTCGTGCGGCTCCCGGGCGTCCTGGATGGCCTTGGGCAGGGGCACTTCGAGAGTCTTGCCGCGATAAAGGTCCTCCTCGATGTCCCCCACCTTCTGGCCACTGTCGTCCACGACGAACCCGCTGTACTTCAACACCGGCATCGCATCGGGGACATCCAGCACGAGAACCAGCTTGCCGACGTCGTAGAGCGCGTTGACCGACTCGATCTGGAAAGCGAACTCAGGCGCTGCCGGCGGCTCGTGGAGGAATTCCTTGCTGGCCAGGATATACCGTTCGCTGGGGCTCAGACTGGTATGATCGTCCGTCCGCTGTATGAGGTCGCCCCGCAGGTCCGCGGCCTGTAGCTTCAGCACGTATTTGCGCTCTGGCTTGAGATTCGCGCCTTCGACTTCGAACTGTCTTGACGGCCACCCCCCCATGTCGATCTCGAACTTGGTGATCTCCTTCCCCCCCTCGGCCTCTTCGACAACCACGATCACTCGGAACACCTGGGCCGGGTTGGAGACACTCACCCCGAACCGATAGACATTCTGCACGGGATTGTAGTCCGGGCCGGTGATCAGCACGATCAAGGGCGGTTTGGGTTGCGCAACACTCGAGAGCGGCAATCCCAGCAGCGCGACGCACCCGAGGAGCAGGACACCAGGCAGCATCTTCGTCTTCATCCAGTCCCCCTTGTATCCTTGGCAAATAAGCCCGCCATGGTTGCAGTCCCTGATATACTGAACGGAAATCAAACGAGTGCATTCGAAGCCAGAACCGCAAGCTGTCATTGCGAGCGTTTTTTGCGAAGCAATCGGGATTGCCGCAATCCCCCCATCGCAACGAGGAGATTGCTTCGTCGCAAAGAACGCTCCTCGCCACAGCGAGGCCCTCGCAATGACCCAATGCACTGAATTCATTTCCGACCAGTATATCAGCGGATTCTGCACCCCTATGATAGCGCGGTATGCTGCGAACGCCAAATCGGCCGACTGGAGTTACAAGGGGATAGGGAGCTGACAGCAATGCGCGGCAACCCTCTGCCCACCCTCCGGGAGGAGGGCAGAGGGTTGCCGCACCCTGTTCGCATCAGAGCCACCTGGTCAATTATACCAGGCCAGATCGCTGACCGCGGCCGCTACCTGGGGGCGCGTCGCGGGCCTGCGAGTTCCTTGTTGCTACCCATCGATGCGCAGCCATCGCTCGGTAATTTGAAGGGTTTGGCGGCAGAGCGATGCCATCTTTATATTATGCCAGAAAAGTAGCGTTGCGTCTTGAGGTTTTTCGGAAAACGTATGAAGATTGAATGAGCCTAAACCGCTACTCCCCAATACTCCACACCGCTGTGATATCCGGCCCTACCTGCAGATCATAGTGCATATAGCCGGGATCTTTGCTATCTTCACAAAGCTTCGCTTTAAGGTCATAATAGCCGGTTTTGAGCGACTCAATCATCAGCCATTCCCCAGGCTCCAAGCGTTTCCCGCTGCGCAGACGGTTGCGGCCCCAGAATGTCTGTGAGGATGCCGTTTTGACATATACACGACATAGAGAGGCGTTCGTGTTGTTGATCACGGTGATCGTCTTGTCTGTTGAGCCGGAAGATGCGCTACCCAGCCGGCCACAGGCGGTCGTCGCCGCCAGCAGGGCCAGGCTCGCCATCAGGATCGCTGTGCTACCGTGACGAGTGGAAAGTCTAGCCTGATCGGCTCTTCCTGAATTCAGGCGTTCTGTGGGTTTCATGTGAGTACTCTCTCCTGTCCAAGATCGCGCTGCACTCTCCATGAATTCACTGCTCTGCCTCTCTCTAACATGAGGTTTGTACGCTCCAGAACAACGACATAACTGGAATGTATCAGCCCAGTGATGCACGGAGACTTGTTTTCAGAAGTCTAACTAGCCGCTTGCGATTGCCAAGACAGCAATTGGATTGCGGGAATAGGCGCAGTTGCTCTATGAATGTTGCCCAATCGCTATCAGACATGTCGGACGGACTGGGATCTGGAAAGTGCACATGCGGACTCTCAACGTGAGTAGCCTGTTCGCGTGTCAGCAGCCGCTCAGGTGGCGGGCCAGCCGATCGGAATTCCAGATATGCGATTTTCCAATTCGCGTACAAAGGTCATGCTAAGGACTGAGAATTGAATAACTTGCGCGATTAGCCTTGCGAAGGTTCCCGAAGACACCATTTCTAGCCCAAGTCGGGGCAAAAACCTTCGCAAGGCTGTCTTTGCCGGAGCAGATGAGTAAGTTATTTAGTCCTTAGGGTCCGTAAAGAAATAACTTCCTGTGCGTCGGCCAGGAGGCGCATCCTTCGACTGCGCAGCGAAAAACATGCTGCTCCGCTCAGGATGCTTCGGGTCAGGGCGGGAAGTTATTCTTTTACGAGCCCTTAGCCCTAAGCATCGCCAGGCGGAGTGGCTGGCTACTGAACCATGCGTGCTGCTCTGAAGTAAAACGGCTCAAAGCCTCACAGCGTTCCTTTGATGTGAGCGCTCTAAGCGCTGCGCATATTGTGCTGTAGCGGGCATCGCAAGCTGCGGGTAAAGCACTTTTAAATTCGGCCCGGGATATGCTGCGTGGCGACACTGCCTCTGTAATCAAATTCAAAAATTCAGGTACTTGCATAGTTAATCTGTCTTCTGATGGATAGCCGGCTTTATTGCGGCGGTATCAAGTAATCGCCGACACGTCGGTAACCTGCCGCCAGTGATTCGTTCAATTCACGAGTATAAACCGAAATGCCGCCATATTCTTTCATGCCCAGCAAACTGGTCTTTGTGGGCGCCACATCAGTTACAAGTTTGATCACGTCGCCATGATCAACTGCCTCTTTCACCCACAGGGAATTCAATTCCGATGACCACGTCGAATCCTCTCCTGCGATCTTGCTGAGGTCATCAGTGCTACGAGCCAGCAGCCTTATCGCCTGCATCCGCCTCTTCGCGTCCAAGCATAATCATCTCTACAGGATCGTCTTCGATCTCTGGCAGCAAAGACCCCAGGGCATAGTGGACCGACACACTAATAACACCCCACTCTAATAATGCTGCAAAGTAGGCGCGCCAGGCGATGGCGTAATCCCTCGGTAACCTGCCGTCGAAATAATTCAGGTCACACTGCAGGCGATAGATCAATTCACTCTGGATATCTTTCAAATCCATTGTGGTTACTTCCTTTCGCTTACGGCTGTTATTCAGGGACTTATCAAAGGAACAGTGATATCGAAACCATTACCAATCATGCGTATTTCTTGCAAGCGGCCTGGTTTCAAGTCGCAGCCATAGGCTCGACGAATGGCGCGCTCAGCCAATGTCTGTGTTAATCCCGCTTGTCCTCTGGCGTCGATAATGATATGCCCGGCTTGACCAGCGCCATCCAAAATACGGCGACTCAGGGCTCCGGACAAATTTGGGGAGGTCAGCCGCGAAACCGTCTTGAGCTCGGTGGGAATGCCGTCGACGAGAAAGTCAGCGGTTCGCGCGGTCCCTTCGGCCACGACCTCCACAACACGACCTTCGTTGGCAAGCATCTTGGCTACAGTGCTTTCGGCTTCGGACAAAACCCTGCCGGTGGTATGGATCAACCGCCCAGCATCTTCGGCCACAGAGCCGATCCGCCCAGCATCATCGGCAAGTGTACCCACTCGCCCGGCATCGTCGACGGTTGATCCAACTCGGCCCACATCATCAACCACAGACCCGACCCGCCCAACATCCTCGGCGACCGATCCGACTCGCCCTACATCATCAGCCACAGACCCAACCCGTGCCACATCGTCGGCGATGGTAGCGCCTTTGAGCACCTTGGCAACCTTATCGGCGCCTTTAGTGCCAAGGACCGTCGTCACGATAGCCACGGTCCCCCGGCCGATGGCCTGCCAGGGATGTCCGCTCTCCCAGGCCTCCACGTAGGGTTGCGTGAGCGCGTCCCACAGTTCGCCAGGATGCGTGATCCCATACCACAGGCCCGTGGCAGTGCCCACCGGATCGGTCACCGGATTCCAGAGGCCGACCCCCATGTCCTTCAACTCGGC
>PHCA01000056.1 GCA_002842085.1 Chloroflexi bacterium HGW-Chloroflexi-1 | reverse complement strand
CCTGCACCTGTATATCGGCCAGGAGGCGGTGGCCGTCGGCGTGTGCGCGCACCTGCGGTCCACCGATTACGTCACCAGCACGCACCGGCCGCACGGCCATGCCATCGCCAAGGGGGTCTCACCCCGCGCGATCATGGCCGAACTGTTCGCCAAGAGCACCGGGTGCTGCCAAGGCAAGGGCGGTTCGATGCACGTGGGGGACATGGCCGTGGGGATGGTGCCGGCCATCGCCATCGTCGGCGGCGGCATCCCGGTCGCCGCGGGGCTGGCGTTGGCGGCCAAACGGTTGGGGACCGACGGTGTGGCCGTCAGCTTCTTCGGGGAAGGCGCCGCGAACGAGGGCGTGTTCCACGAGACGCTGAACATGGCTGCCATCTGGAGTCTGCCCGTGGTGTTCGTTTGTGAGAACAACCTCTACGCCGCCTCGACGCCGGTCTCTGTGGCCTTCAAGATCAAAAACATCGCCGAGCGCGCGGCGGCCTACGGGATGCAGGGCGAGATCACCGACGGCAACGACGTGCTGGCGGTCTACGAAGCGGCTGGGCGCGCCATCGCCCGCGCCCGCGCCGGCGGCGGCCCGACGTTGCTCGAATGCAAGACGTACCGGCTCTGCGGCCACTCCCGCTCGGATCCGCGCACCTATCGCTCGAAGGAAGAAGAGGCGGAGTGGGCCAGGCTGGATCCGATCCTGCGCCTGAGCGAGCAGTTGGTGAGGGCGGGTCTGGCGACCGCAGACTCGCTGGCCGAGATCGAAAAGGAAGTGACGGCCGAGATTGACGACGCCGTCGCCTTCGCCGAGGCCAGCCCGTCGCCGTTGCCGGAAGATGCGTTGAAGCATGTGTTTTGGAGTAACACGGCGTCTACCCCTCTGTGAGGAAAACATGGCAAAAATGACTATCGCCGAGGCCATTCGCCAGGGCATTCGCGAAGAGATGCAACGGGATCCGCGCGTTTTTTGCATCGGGGAGGACATCGGCATCCCCGGCGGGTTTGGCGGCGCGTTTACCGTCACCCTGGGGCTGTCGGACGAGTTCGGCCACGAGCGCATCCTCGACACTCCCATCTCTGAGTTGGGGCTGACCGGCATCGCGGTCGGCGCGGCCATCGGCGGCCTGCGCCCCATCGCCGACGTGCAATACGGCGACTTCCTGTTCCTGGCCATGGATCAACTGGCGAACGAGGCCGCCAAGATGACTTACATGTCGGCTGGCACGGTCAAGGTGCCGCTGGTAATGCGCGCGCCGGTGGGGGCGACGGGCCGCGGTGCGCAGCACGCCCAGAGCCTGGAGGCGTTCTTTACTCACGTGCCCGGCTTGAAGGTGGTGGCCCCCGCCACCGCCTACGACGCCAAAGGGTTGCTCAAGAGCGCCGTACGCGACGATAACCCGGTCCTCATCTTCGAGCACAAGCTCCTCTATGGCAGCAAGGGCCCCCGCTCCGAGCGAGGTGCCCTCAGTCCCATCGGCGAGGTGCCTGAGGAGGAGTATCTCGTCCCCATCGGCAAGGGTGTCATCCGCCGGGAGGGGCAGGACGTGACGATCGTGGGCAAGCTGCTGACGGTGTATCGGGCCCTGGCCGCGGCCGAGGAGCTTGCCAAAGAAGGCATCGAGGCGGAGGTGATTGACCCCCGCACCCTCGTCCCGTTGGACAAGGAGCTGCTCCTGGAATCGGTGAAGAAGACCGGGCGGCTGGTGATCGTGGAAGAGGACAACCTCACCGGCGGCTGGGCGGGCGAACTGGCCGCGATCGTCGCCGAGGAAGCGTTCTTCTGGCTCGATGCGCCAGTCAAGCGCGTCTCCGCGCCGGACACCCCGCCGCCTTTTGCGCCGGTCATGGAGCAATTCTACGTGCCGAGCGCCGCGCGGGTGGTGGCGGCGGTGAAGGCGTTGTTCTGATGGTAGAGAGGTTATTGTGGCAACCGAAGTTCTCGTGCCCCCCTTGGGGCAAACCGTCGACACGGTAACCCTGGTCCAATGGTACAAGGCGGAGGGTGAGCAGGTCAACCAGGGCGAACCGTTGTTTGCCATTGAAACGGACAAGGCAACGCTGGACGTGGAAGCGCCCGCCTCCGGCGTGTTGTGGGGCGTGAGTTGCGCTCCGGGGACAGAGGTCGCTGTATTGACCCGCATCGCTTTCATCGTTGCCCCCGGCGAAGTACTGGCGAAAGAACCCGGGGCGACTTCTCCGCTGCCGGAGAAGACTATCGCCCAGGTGGCCAGCGAACCGCAGGCTGAGGCGGCCAGACGGCCGCCAGGTGGGCAGGTCTTCATCTCGCCCCGGGCCAGGCGGCTGGCCGCTGAGCACGACATTCCTCTGGACGCGTTGCAGGGCACAGGCCCTGAAGGTGCCATCGTCGAACAAGACGTACGCGCCTACCTGGAGAGGGAACCAGCACGGCCCACCGCAGCCGAAGAGGTGTTGGAACGGCTGCCGCTGAGCGGCGTGCGTGCCATCATCGCCGAGCGCATGGCTCGCAGCGCTTCAACCACAGCCAGCGTGACGCTCACAGCAGAGGCGGACGCCACAGCCCTGGTGGAGTTGAGAGAACAACTGCTGGAGGACGGTGTGCAGGTCTCCTACAACGACCTGTTCCTCTACATTCTGGGGCGTGCCCTGCGCGGGCACCCAGGGCTGAATGCTTCCCTGGTAGGCGATGCGATCACCCTCTGGAAGCGGATACACGTCGGCGTGGCCGTGGACACGGATCGGAGCCTGGTGGTTCCCGTGGTGCGGGATGTTGACCGCAAGGGCCTGGCCCAGATCGCCCAGGAGACGCGAGCCCTGATCGAGGCAGCACAGGAAGGCAAAATTGCGCCCGACGACCTGAAGGGGCAGACCTTCACCCTGACCAATCTGGGCATGTACGGCATCGACGCCTTCACCCCGATTATCAACCTGCCGGATTGCGCCATCCTGGGGGTCGGCCGGATCAAGACGCAGCCGGTCTGGGCCGGAGACCACGTCAAGCCGCGGCAAATGGTCTGGCTCAGCCTGACCTTCGACCATCGGCTGGTGGACGGCGGCCCGGCCGCGCGCTTCCTGCAGCGGGTGGTACAGTTGGTGGAAAAGCCGCACTTGCTGATGGCGTAACATCCCTCCCCAGGTGCCCCCACTAGCGTGGGAACACCTGGGGAGGCGGAGGTTTGCATTCTGGTGAGAACATGGTAGAATGGGCGGCAGTTCCACCTCTCCCAGAGGGAAGCCTCCCTTAGGAAAGTGATGTTGATGAACGCTGGAGTTCAGCCCCTCGGGGGGGCCCTCGACCAAAGACGACACATGCAACGTCGTTTTCTATCCGCAGAGCTACCGGCTCTACAAGCCGTTCATCGCGTGCGGGCGCTGGCCCGCGCCAACCCCGAATCTGGCGCGCTGTCGTATGCTGCGTTGGCAGGTGAAGCATGTCAATGACCGCTGAGAAACCACCAGTCATGCACATGAGGCACATCTCCAAGAGTTTCGGCGCCACCCAGGCGTTGGACGATGTATCGCTATCAATTTATCCAGGTGAAGTCCATGCCTTGATCGGCGAGAACGGGGCAGGGAAGTCCACCCTGATCAAAGTCATGACGGGCATCCACCAACCGGACCAGGGGGAAATCCTGTTAGATGGGAGGCCTCTACAGATTCGGAACTCGGCCGCGGCGCAAGATCACGGCATCGCCGCGATCTATCAAGAGCCGGTGATTTTCCCCGATCTGAACGTTGCCGAGAACATCTTCATCAGCCATCGCGATCGGGGCGCCATCGTGCGCTGGGGCAGGATGCACAAAGATGCCGCTACCATCCTCGCCAAACTGGACGTCAAGCTCGATGTGCGCATGCCCGCTCGCGGCCTCACGCTGGCCGCCCAGCAGGCCGTCGAGATCGCCAAGGCCATCTCGCTCAAGGTGCGTGTCCTGGTGATGGATGAGCCGACCTCGTCCCTCTCAGCGCACGAGGTGGCGCAGTTGTTCAAGTTGATTTCGACGCTGCGCAACCAGGGCGTGGCTATCCTGTTCATCGGCCACCGGTTGGAAGAAGTGCTTGAGATCGCTGATCGTGTGACTATCTTGCGCGATGGCAAATGGATTTCGTCTGCGCTGCGCAGCCAGGTCACGACCGAACAGGTGATTCAGGACATGGTGGGCCGCCAGATCGAGGACTTTTTTGCCAAGAGCCAGGCTGAGCGTGGCGACTTGCTGATGTCGGTGCGCGGGTTGAGCAAGGAAAACGTCTTCTCAGACATCAACTTCGACGTTTACCGCGGCGAGGTGCTGTGCTTTGCCGGGTTGATAGGGGCGCGCCGCACCGACGTCGGCCTGGCGTTGTTCGGGGTCGAACCGGCCGACGCCGGCCATATCACCTTTGCAGGAAAAGAGGTGAAGATTCACTCGCTCGAGCAGGCGCTCAAACTGGGCATTGCCTATGCGACCGAGGACCGCCACCGGTTTGGCCTGGCCATCCTCATGTCTGTCGCGACCAACATCACGCTGCCGACGCTGCGCAGATACTTGACCGCGCTGGGTCTCGTCAGGCAGAGCGACGAATATGCGACGGCCGAAGAATACCGCCAGCGGCTCTCGATCCACGCCCCGTCTGTCAAGGTGGAGGTGGGGAGGCTCTCCGGCGGCAACCAGCAAAAGGTCATGTTGAGCAAGTGGCTCAACGCCGGCCCCAAGCTCCTTATCCTGGATGAGCCGACGCGCGGCATTGACGTGCCGACGAAAGCTGAAGTGCACCACATGATTAACGCCCTGGCCGCGCAGGGGCTGGGGATCATCCTCATCTCGTCCGACTTGCCTGAAGTGCTGGCGATGAGTGATCGCGTCCTGGTGATGCGCGAGGGCCGGCAGATGGGCTTGTTCGACCGGAAAGCGGCCACACAGGAGAAGATTATGACAGCAGCCATGGGGCAAAACCGCCCGGCTATGGAGGCCCAACCATGAGCGCACTCAGACGTTACTTTCGCCCCGAGCAAGTCCGCGAGCTGGTGCTGGTTTTCCTCATCATCGTGCTGGCGCTCTTTTTTGGCACCCAAATCCGGGACTACTACACCGGACGCACGTTCATCCGCATCTCTACCAGCGTCGCGATCATTGTCGTGGTGGCCATGGGGGAAACGCTGGTCGTCCTGACGCGCAATATTGACATTTCGGTTGGTTCGATCGTGGGCTTTACGGCCTACTTCGTCGGCACGCAGTTGGCCAGGCACAATGACATCGCGCCTCTCGTGGCGGTCCTCATGGCGATCGGCATCGGCGCCGCGATGGGGCTGTTGAACGGCATATTGGTGGCCTACGGCAAGGTTCCGTCCATTCTCGTCACGCTGGGTACGCTCGCGATCTACCGTGGCATTCTAGTCAATTATTCTGGAGCGAAAACTGTTGTGGCCAACTCGCTGCCGCAGTGGGTGATTAATCTCTCCAGCATGAACATATTCAGTATCGGCGAGTTGGACTTTCGCCTCCTGGTGGGATTGGCGCTGGCCGTTGTGGTGTTCTTCCAGTTGATGCTCACTTACCTCCCCTATGGCCGCCGCCTGTATGCCATTGGTTGCAACCCCGATGCCGCCCGTGTTGCCGGCTTCCCCTCGCAACGCATCGTCCTGGTCGCTTTTGTGCTGTGCGGGGCATTGTGTGGGTTGGCCGGCTTCATGTACCTGGCCCGCTTCAGCAACATCACCGTCGTCGCCGCGCAAGGTATGGAAATGAGTGTGTTGGCCGCGGTCGTCGTCGGCGGTGTGAGCATCTTTGGCGGTTCCGGCACGGTGATCGGTGCCTTGTTGGGTGCAACCATGATCGGCTTGCTCGAACAAAGCCTGATCCGCTGGTTGGTGATCAGTGAGTTCTGGCGACGCGCCTTGCTAGGGTTGCTCATTCTGCTAGCCGTCGAGGGTGACGCCGCGATTATGAACCGCTTGCGCAAGCTCTGGGCGCGTAGCGAACTGCAGATGGCGCCAAAACAGGAAAATCAGTAGTCATACGGAAAGGGAACAACCATGGCGCGTAGCGCAACGTCCCCGGCAGGGGGCCGGAATCTGTTGTTAGGAGCCTGGGAGCGGCTCAAATCCTGGGAAGGCCTGTTGCTTGGCGTCTTGGTGGTAATCGTTATCATCAACAGCCTCCAGGCGCCGGCCTATCTCAGCATCAGAAACCAGACGAACCTGTTTCAGTTGTTCATCGAGAAGATTATCGTCGCCCTGATAATGACCTTTATCCTTATCAACGGCGAGATTGATCTGTCGGTGGCTTCGGTGATGGGCCTGGCAGCCAGCACCCTCGGCCGGCTCTACGAGCTAGGGGTGCCGATTGAGGCCGCCTTTCTGATTGGGTTGGCGGTGGGTATTGCCTGCGGCCTGTTAAATGGCTTCATGATCGCGTACGCTGGCCTGCCGTCGTTGGTCGTCACGCTAGCCGGGATGATTGGCTACCGGGGGTTAGCGTATATTTTGCTGGAGGACCGCTTTATCGGGAACTACCCGGAATGGTTCAGCAGGCTGGGCCAGCAGCCGCTCATCGGACCGTTTCCGCTCGCCCTGGTGATCTTCTTCGTGCTACTCGTTGGCGCTATCATTGTGTTGCAGTACTCGGCGTTTGGGCGCTACGTCTACGTCATCGGGAACAGCCGTGAAGTGGCTCGCTATTCGGGCGTCAAAGTGCGGCGCGTCAAGATGGCGTTGTTCATCGTCTCCGGCCTGGTCGCCGCTTTGGCGGGGTTACTGTATGCGGCTCGCCTGGGCTCAGTGCGGGGCAGCGTGGCCGAAGGGTTCGAGCTGGACATTATCACCATGGTGCTGATGGGCGGCGTGAACATGTACGGCGGGGCAGGCTCGCTTTACGGTGTCTTGCTGTCCATCTTAATCATCCTGAATCTCCGTAACGGCATGTCGCTCATCAATCTGACCGGTCACGTGCAAACCGGGGTGATCGGCGTCCTCTTGATCCTCTCGGTGCTGGCTCCCAACCTGGCGAGAAATATTCAGGCTACCCTGAATCGTCGCCGCATGAGACATCTGGCGGGAACTCTGTCGGAGGCCCAGGAATCACCTTAGAACGGCGGGCATCGGGCCGCGATCCGGCTGGCGCAGGCACACGCCAACGTTTACATGGACCTGGCCGGCGACGTGTATACCGGGGGGGTGGTCGAGGCGCTGGTGCGCGAGGTCGGGACCGACCGCATCATGTTCGCCAGTGACATGACGTGGATCGACCCTCGGCCGCAGTTAGGCTGCATCCTGGATGCCGACATCTCGCCCGAAGCCAAAGCGAAAATCCTGGGCGAGAATGTGGTCAGGCTGTTTGGATTGCAGATTTGACAGGTTGGAATAGCAAGGAAGGAGGTGCTTATCGAAGGAACCGAAAAAGAGAAGAAGAGAATCCATTGAGAGGAGGGGACCAGGGCCATGGTGCGGCTTGTCTCCGAAGGTGAAGAAGAACACGGAATGGGCCGCTCCCGGCCCCGGCAAAGCCAATAGTAAATAGTACCATAGACAAGAAATGGAGGTTAAAATGTTCCACTTGAATAGCAACTTAAAGAGGCGCTGGGCCGCTCTCTCGGCCCTGGTTGTCCTCAGCCTGCTCCTGGCCGCGTGCGCCGCGCCAACGGCAGCGCCGACGGTCGCGCCCACCAAAGCGCCGACGGTCGCGCCTACCAAACCGGCCGGCCCGGTCAAGGCAACCCCGGGCAAGGCCGTCAAGATGACGTTGCTGCCGAAGTTCTTGGGTATCCTGGTGTTTGACCAGACGCACCGCGGTGCACAGGAAGCGGCCAAGGAGCTGCAGAACCCTGAACCGCTTCAGTACCTTGGCCCCACGCCTGAGAACATGGTTGCCGGTCAGATCGAGATCATCACCGCCGCTGTCACGCAGGGTCAGGACGCGATCATGATCTCCAATGGCGGCGGTGATGAATTGGTCCCGGCTGCTAAGGCTGCCCGCGAGGCGGGCATGACGGTCGTCTTCTGGGACTCGCCCATCCCGTCTGGGGAAGGTGAACAGGTCTTCGTCGCCCAGGTGGACTTTAACGAGACTGGCAAGGTGTTAGCAGACATGGCGCTCAGCATCATGGGTGCCGAGGGCGGCAAGTTCGCCGTGATATCGGCGGCGCCGGATACGGCCAACCAGAACGCCTGGATCGCGGCTTTGAAGGACGTGCTGAAGAAGCCGGAGTACGCCAAGCTGCAACTGGTGGAGATCGCGTATGGCATGGAGCAGGCGGAGATCAACTACGATAAGACCCTTGCCCTGATCGACAAGTACCCCGACATCAAGTTGATCATGCCCATCACCGCATCCGGCTTTCCCTCCGTTTGCAAGGCCCTTCAGGATGAAGGTTACTGCGGCAAGGAGGGCGAGGAGCCCAAGGTCGTCACTACCGGTCTGGGGCTGCCCAGCGAATTGGTGTCCTACACCATGAACGGCTGCGCTCCGAAGTTCGCCTTGTGGAGCTTCGTGGACTTCGGCTACCTGACCTACTACACCACTTACCTGCTGGCGACGGGCGCCATCAAGGGTGAGATCGGCGAGCAGTTTGAGGCCGGCCGCATGGGGACGTACACCATCGAGAAGGACCCAACCCGCGAGAAGGGCCTCCGCGTTAAGATGGGACCGTTCAGCATCTACGACAAGACTAACATCGAGGAGGCAGCTAAAGAATAACATCGAGGCGGCCGCTAAGTAGTGGGAGCCCGCCCGGCGCTAAAGCGGACCGGGCTACGAAGTGGAAGCCCCGCTGGGGCTATTTGCCAGCCCTGGAGGGGCCTCCATCTCGTAGCTTGTGTCCGTGCTTGTCTCCTGCGAAGCGGGACGCGCAGCGGGGTAGCCGGATGGGTTCACCCCCCGGTGGACTTCCTCATCTCGGAGATCTCCCCTACGGAACAGGAGGCGCCATGAACTCCAAACAGCGTGTCATCACGGCCCTGACCCGCAAGGGCCTGGCTGAGCGGGCGCACAAGGGGCAGTGCGCGCTGGACGAATTGCGCGGCAGCACGTTCACCCTCACCAACCTGGGGATGTTCGGCATCGACGCCTTTACGCCGCTGATCAGCCTGCCGGAGTGTGCCATCCTCGGGGTTGGTCGGATCAAGACGCAGCCTGTTTGGGTCGATGGTCGGGTAGCGGGACGGGAGATGGTCTGGCTGAGTCTGACCTTCGACCACCGGTTGGTGGACGGCGGGCCGGCAGCGCGCTTCCTGCAGCGGGTCGTCCAGTTGGTCGAGAAGCCACATCTGCTCATGGCGTGATACTGTGCCCCACCAGTTGCGCTAATTCGCCCCTATTGACAAGCCTAACGTAACTTTTGCGCAACCAGAGACCGAATCGCTTCTGGCTGCGGAAATTCGTCACTTGGCATAAGTCTGGGATATGGTTAACCTCACAGGAGG
>PHCA01000055.1:16769-26200 GCA_002842085.1 Chloroflexi bacterium HGW-Chloroflexi-1 | reverse complement strand
CTGGGGCTGGTCGCCAGCCTCGGAGAGGCTTTCACCTCGTAGCCGGACGGCTTTTAGCCTCCGGCGGACCAGGTGAGCCGCGCATCTAACATTGTCGAGGTAGTTACGTTATTCGGTTATTTGATCGACTCACCTCTGTCCAGATGCAATGTCCCGCAAGTAGTCTTTCATAAGAGGCCACATCTGTCTGTACGTTTCAAACCGGCTTTGGTAGAGTTTCCACTGCTGCGGGTCCGGCTCGAAAGTCCGCTCCAGCCTCACCATAGCCTCGACGCCCGCCTCGAAAGATGAAAACACGCCATCCCCGATTCCGGCGATGATCGCTGCCCCCAGGGCGCCGGCCTCGGTGATTTTTGGGCGGACGAACGGCCGGCCCAGGATGTCAGCACAGAGCTGGATCCACGCGTCCGACTTGCTGCCGCCCCCTACTGCCCGGAAGCCGGCAATCTCGATTCCGGTTGGGGGGAGCGATTCGACGCACTCCTTCAGGTAAAATGTGGTCCCCTCGAGGATTCCTTTCAGGATGTCTCCCCTTGACGTCTCGAGCTGCAACCCAGCCATGACCCCGCAAGAGTCCGAAATGAAGGCCGGCGGCCCGGTGGAGGTGAAGTGTGGCAGGACCGTGATGCTGCTCGGCCCTACCGGAATCTCCGCAAAGAGGTCTGGGTAAACATCCCTTCCCGCCTCTTTCGCCTGGCGGTGCTCTGCCGCGGCAAAGGTATCTCGGAACCACTTGGCCATAGATCCGCCCTGGTTATAAATGAAACTCACGTACTTTCCTGGCACGGCGTGATGTTCCGTATTCAACCCCCGTTCGATCATCACGGCCGGTTCACGTCGCTTGCTGAATACAGGTGTAATGCATATAAAGGTGCCCATGCCGTACACGGCGTGGCCCTCTTTGATCACACCACAGCCCACCGCGTTGGCACACTGGTCGTGAGCGCCGGTGACGATGGAGACGTTGGACGGCAGGCCCAGTTCGCCTGCCATTGGGTCGGAGACCGTGCCGATGACGGCGCCTGAAGGAGCGGTGTCAGGGAGTTTGGAGCGATCAAGTCCGGCCAGTTCCAGGATCTCCTCCGACCAGGCTTCCCGGTCGATGTCGAAAAACAGTGTCCGGTTCGCCAGGGAATAATCCACAACGGGTTCTGCACCGAGCATGAAGGAGACGAAGCTGCCCCAGAGGAGAAACTTGTGTGTCCGCTCGTAGAGATCGGGCTGATGCTCCTGGATCCATTTCAGCTTCGTCAGGCCGTAGTGGTTTCCAGGCGTGTTCCCGTTGATCCGATAGAGACGCTCGTTGGTCAGGGTCATGTCTTGAGCCGGCCGCAGGGCGCTGTTCAGGCTCTCCAGGTACTCTTCCCCTCGCACATCAAAGTTCAAGATGGAGTGACCGAGGATCTGGCGATCCCCGGTCACTGGGACCATGGCCTCGCCCAGTGATGATACAGCCAGTGCCCTGACCGGATCCGAGGCAGAGCGGGAAACGACCTGGCTGATCGTCTGCTTGACTAGCGCCCACACTTCCAGCGCATCCAACTCCGCCCATCCCGGCTTTGGCCGCTTGATGTCGTATTCCGCATACGTGGACGCGAGCAAATGTCCCTCTACGGAGAACACCGCGGCTTTGCACCCGGTGGTGCCGACGTCTATGCCGAGCAGACTCATCTTGCGCCCTCCTTGAACGAATCGAAGGTTTAACCCACCACCAGCCTTCTGGTTCCAGCCAGGCCGAAATAATCGCGTATGAGCCAACAGGTGCGCGCATAGACCGCATCCTGGGCGGCAGCCACACTTCCTCCCGACTCTCTGAGAGCCGACTCATAGGCCTGTCGGATTTCGGCGCCGATGTTCACCTTGGCGATGCCCCTTTTGATCGCAGCGAGCAGATACTCCCGTTTCACCCCGGATCCGCCATGCAGGACCAGCGGTATGCCGGTCGCTTGACGGAGCCGCTCGAGACGGTCGAGATTTAGCCTGGCCTCGACCTTTTTCTTGTCTTTCAAGACCCCAGAGACGGCCCCGTGGATGTTTCCAATGGCTACCGAGAGCCAGTCACAGCCGGTCTCCCGCACAAAGCGTTCCGCCTCCTCGACGCCTGTGAACCCCAGACCAGACTCGAAGAGTTCCTCGTATGGAGGTGGGGGGCCGGCTTCATGACCCAGCATGGTACCCAGCTCGGCCTCGCAGAGTATGCCCGCCTCGTGAGCGAGTGCCACCACCTGTCGTGTGGCCGCGATGTTTTCCTCCAGGCCCAGGCGGGAGCCATCCACCATGACCGACTGATAGCCCAGCTCGATGGCCTCCTTGATGATCGAGAGATAGTCCACCCGTTGGTTGTCTTCATCGATCACCGGCACGTGATCCAGATGGATCCGAACGTAGTCGGGCTCGTTCCACTTCGTAAACTCTTCCATGACCGCGGCCGGGCTTCGGGCCTCGAACTTGATCCACTCCAGGCGCGCAGTTTCGATCAGCGCACAGGAATCCTGATCCACCACGGCCCGGATCACCGGCTCTACCATGGGGAGATACGGCACGTTGAAGGCCGGGATCATCACGCCCGCCTTTTGGGCATTGTCGACGCGGTCAGCAGTGTTCTGCATCTGTCATCCTCGTTGTGGCAGAGCCACCTCAAAGCCGAGATAGCGCTCTAGCGCCTCGCGAACCGGCGCCTGAATCAGGCCCGGCGTGACGCTCACGTGATGCCGATAGCCGTTGTGCCCGACGTGGAGCAGTACGTCCTGGAGGTTCACGATCTCTGCCACGCCCGCACAGCCGAAGAACTCCGCCGGGATCTTGTCCTCTGTGAACCTTCCCTGGCCCAGGTAGAACCGCAGCCTCCCCGCATCCGTGAGCATGCTGCCAAAGGTAAAGTCAAAGGGCGCGATGCGTCCGACGTGGCATCCATAACTACAGCCCGCACCTACTGTATTGGCCAGGATTGCGTGGTCTGCTATCCTCCCCCTATCCGTCATCAAGCCCTTGGGCACAGGGCCGCAGTGGAACAGGATGCACTTGTTGTCCTCCTCACCGTAGTTATTGTTCCAGTCCAGGCAAGCCGCCGGCTCGCCAGAGGCCAGGCCCAGGGCGTACATGGCAACCGCGTTTCCCACATCCACTTCGCAGGCCGCAGGTATGCCGCGATTGTTCAACTCGCCCATCAGGACGCACGGGGATATACCGAGCTGTTCCTGCAGCTCGATCCAGCACCGCAGGGCGATGGCAGCCATCCCGTACTCCTCGATAATGGCGTCCAGCACCACGCCGAGCCTGACGATTCTGTCAAAGGCCTCTCCTGGCACGCCTTTCCAGGACGTGTACCTCTTGAGCGTCTCGGCTTTTGCCTTGTAACCTTCAGTGCCGGATTGCACCGCTTTCATGCGGGCGAACACGCCCGAGAGATCCAGCGTCTCCATGGTGATGCCGTGCCGTTGCAGGGCGACCTCGTCTATGCGGACGGTCTTGAAGGCAGTGGTGCGTGCACCGATTGCGCCGACAACCATCCCCTGCATGCCATTTACCACGCGGCATACTCTGTCGAAGTAATCCACGTTGGCCTTGAACCGGTCACTGGAGGGGCTTACCACATGCGGCTTGAGCGCAGTGAACCTGATACCGTACTGCTGGAACACATCCATGATGGATATCTTCCCGCAAAAGGCGTCTCGTCTGGTCTCCGGCGCCATCTTGTCCAGGTCGTCAGGGTATGCTTGTACCAGGATGGGTACCCCTGCGTCCTTGAGAGCCGTGACGGCGCCAGTCTCGTCCCCGAAATTTGGGAGGCACAGGATGATCCCTCCAAACCTCCCCCGGTTCTCCCGCAAGAAGTTCGCGTACACCTGGCCCTCTCGTGGCGTCTCCACAGCACCGCAGCGCGTAGCATCCGCGCCAGGCATGAGGACGTCGTGTCCCCATGCTTTCAACACCCGGGAAAGTTCTTCCCTGGCCGTGGCAATGAGTGAGGCCGGGAAAAACCCCCGGTTTCCGAAGCAGAGTGCAAATGTGGTCTTTTTGTCAACCATGACATACCTCCTGGTGATAGTGAAAGTTACAAGTTACAGGTTGTCGGGGAGGGCAGTTCTAAAGAGACGATACGCCAGCCCCCTCCTTGCGCCGGACCGTGAGGCTGCATTTAGCCCTGTCACATTCCGACATGTCAAAGATGTACTGGTAGCCTGACGGCTCCAGAACTCGCCGATAAAGCACATCGCAATGGCCGCAATAGTCGTGATAGGGTTCGATATGCTGCCATTCGAGAAGTCGGCCTTTGGATGGACAATGGTGCATCACAATGCGAAATTCGCCGGCGTCCTCATCCAGTTCCATGGTGAAATCGGCGGCTTCCTCATTCAACGTGTGGTTCCAATACAGCCAGCAACCGCGAATGCCGTTCTCTTCCACCAGGCTCTTGAGATTGCCCAAGAAGTTGTCCGCAAGGTAGTTCCAGAAATCAAGGACGGCTTCTCGGCCGCCGCGGCTTTCCAGGAACTTGAACAGCTCGCTATAGGCGGGAATGAACTCGGTGCACGCGATCATGGCGTTCTCCTGTAAAAGCGCACGGTGCTGCGGCCGGTCTGTTCATCGTATCGGAGCAATTCCGACAGGAACGGTGTGTCTTCACAGATCGCCTCATCGACGGTTTTGGTCGTCTCGTAGAACAGCCTGGCCACCGGATAACCGTGTTGTCGCATGTGGGTCACTGCCGGGCAGGCTTCCACTTCGAGGATCATCTCGTCCTCGGAGAACGCGATCTGTATCTTACCGCCCTCGAGCCGATAGATGCGCTCGAAATGCTCCTGCAGCGCGCTCAGCCCGCGCTCCTGCAGTGCCTGGGTCAGCGGAGCATAGAAGGTGGAGCTGAACTGGCGCAAATACGCGCGCACAGCCTCTGGCCCATACTGCTGATCGAGATATTCGATTCCGGTACTCAGCGCGCCGTGAAAGTCCTTGTGCAGGTAGACGTTATTTGCAGCCGTTCGCCTGATCGTCTGTTTCGCCATGACCAGCTCCTTCTCACAGTAGCAATACGTCGGCGTCTTCCTCCAGCACCCGTGCGATGGCCTGAACACAGGTGTCGGTCAGGTTGAACACTCCACCGCCCAGTAGCAAGCCATCATCATTTTACCATGATTGAAATGCCTTTTTCCGCACTTTCTTCGATGGCCTGCAAGACCTCGATAATAGCCTTCTCGGCTTCGAAGGAGTATGGATAAGAGCTATTCCCTTCCAATGCTGCTACAAAATCACTCATCTCCTCGATATACATTTCCTCATGGGTTCTAACAGAATAACCCGGTTCTATTATCCCGGAGCCTTCCGGATAGGTAGACCAGCTTTTTGTCTCCCCATCAAAAACCTTTAACTCTTCCTCCACAGTATTCCAGATGATGGTCCCTTTTTCCCCAACGAATTTGCCTTCCCTGATAGAGGGCCGGGAAACCACATCCACTAACAGGTTGCCCAGAATATTGTTTTCAAATTCCAGACCGATCTGATAGACATCCTCGATTTCTGTTTCCAATCGAGAAAGTTTCCCCTTAAACGCAAAAACTCTTTTTACCTTTCCCAGAAGCCAGATCAACCAGGTCAATTCAAATGCTACCATCTCCTGGCACCCCGGGGTTTCCTTGCGGGAATAGTAAACCCCACGGTAATCCTCCCAGGGATGCCAGTCTGGAAGATAGGCCCCCAGATGATAAGCAAAACAAAGCATTCTTCCTACGGCTGCCTCGGAAACCAGTTTCTTTAGCAGTTTTACCGAAGGATGGTGCGGCATGGTGAAACTTGGCGCCGCTACAATATCCTTCCTTTTACCTATAGCCACCAGGTCATCCACACCCTCGGGCAAGAAATTGCTTTCAGCAAAAAAGTGCTTGTCGAGTTTAGAAGCCATAAGAGCATAATGATGATGCCTATCGGAGGGAGTGGAGATAATGAAGACATCAGGATGCTCTTTTAAAGCATCCTCTAAATTATCAAAGGCTGCGATGCCATATTTCTCCCTGGCTTCCTGACATCTATCCGCGCGCAGGTCAAAGCCCAGGACTTCCCCTGCCTTCAGATAGTGCAGATTTCTCACCCGCCTTTTGCCCATAGAACCCAGGCCAATGACTAAATATTTTCTCATATCCATTTCTCCTATTTGGCTGTGTAGCCGCCATCCACCGGGATGTTGGCTCCGGTGATGTATAGCGAGGCATCTGAAGCTAAGAAGACGATGACTCCCTGTAAATCGGTCGAGTTGGCCATCCGGCCCAGGAACGTACGGTCACTGTACTGGCGGACGAAGGCCTCTGGATGGGCCTCGGTCCGGAAGCCGCCGGGGCTGACACAGTTGCAGCGCACGCCCCTGGAGCCGTAGTAGCTGGCGACGAACCGGGTGTAGTTGATCATCCCGCCCTTGTGGAAGAAGTAATCCGGGTACCACCCGCTCATTTCTGTGCCCCTGTAGATAGTCGGGTCTGGGCCGATCATGCCCTGTATGGAGCCGATATTGATGATAGAACCGCTGCCCTGTCCGGCCATAACATCACCGAAGGCGCGCGTGATTATGAACAAACCGGTCGCATTCACCCGCATGCTTTCGGCAAAGGTGGCCGCATCATCCTGGTAGCCCCTCTTCATCGGCCGCAATGCGGCGTTGTTTACCAATATGTCGACGTGCCCGCTATCTTTCAGGAGCGCATCTCGCAAAGCCAGTATCGAACCTTCTTCCCCCAGATCCAATGGCAAAACTCTCACGTCTTGGCCCGGACCTCTGTGCTCAGTTGCCAACGCTGCCAATGCGTCCACATGGCGCGCCGCAATATAGGTGCGGGCGCCGGCTTCAGCCAAAGCAGCGACGATCTGGCGACCATACAGTCCGGCGCCACCTGTGACTAAAGCTACTTTTCCTTGCAGCGAAAAACTCTCAAGCACACCCATTGGATAGCCTCCCTCATATCCGTCGCTGACGAAACTTATACTTGACAAGGTGACAAGGTGACGCCGATGCTACGCATCGGACAACCTCACTTTATGACCGTGGCGAGTATCGCAGCCAGGTTTTGCAATATTGACTCAAGCCTGCTACGCTTTCAACTGACCAACCGCTGGAAGCCGGTGTGGGCCACCGGGCCCTTCAAACGTGCCACAACATCGTCCGCGGCCAGCGCCCTGGCAATCTCGGCGAATACCTCATCGATGGCCGCGCCGTAGAAAGTGATGATGTCATCCGTATGGGCCAAAGTTGGGTAGAGTGAGACGCCGGCCAGGAAGCCACGCTCCAGCATCAGTTGCGTGTACAGCGTGCGGAGCTCGTTGGCCAACTGGTGGTCAAACCGGAAGTGGGCCAGGCACGGATAGCCCTCGTGGGTCACGACCGGCAAACCGTACTCGACGCCTGCCTGCTGCCAGAAACCCTGCACCTGGTTGCCGACGCGGGCCACATGCGCCGGGACGTCCACCTCCCGCATCTTCTTGACCGTGGCCAGGGCAGCGACCGGGCCGACGCTCTCCGTCCAGTAGGTGCTGCTGATGAACGACGAATGCGCGCCCGCCATGGCTTGCCTGGCGCCGATGACCGCGGCGATGGGATGGCCGTTGCCTAACGCCTTGGCGAAGATCGCCAGGTCGGGACAAACGCCGAACCGCAGGTGCGCGCCGCCGAGGTGCAAACGCCAGCCGATGGTGATCTCATCGAAGATCAGCAAGGCGCCACATTTGTGAGCGCCGTCGCGGACGAACTCCAGGAACCCGGGCTCGGGATCCGCGCTTCGGCAGGGTTCCATGATCACAGCCGCCAGGCGGTCACCATGCTTATCGAGGATCGCCTGGTACTTTTCTCGGTCATTGTAGCTGAAGGTCAGGGCGGTACCCCGCAATTCACCAGGCACCCCGAGCGACTCCAGACCAGGGAGCAGGTGCCCACGCAACGCATCGTCGTCCCCCAGATTCGCCGCCAGGTACCAATCATGCCAGCCATGGTATCCACAGATGGCGATGAGAGAACGGTCGGTAGTAGCTCGCGCGATGCGCACGGCAACCGCTCCGACTTCGCCGCCACAACGTGCAAAGCGAACCTGCTCGGCCCAGGGATGAATCTCGCACAGCAGGTCGGCCAGCTCTACCTCCTCAGGAGGGTTGAGGGTACACATGCTCCCCAGATTGATGCGGCGCTGGACCGCCCGGGTGACATCAGGATCGCGGAAACCGAGCAAACAGGCGCCGATGCCGTTGCTCGAGAAATCATAGTAGCGCCGGCCATCCAGGTCCCACGTCTCGCAGCCACGCGCCTCTCGGAAATAGGCCGGCCACTGATTGGGGGCCAACATCTCGGGCCGCTTGCTCAAAAGTTGGGCGCCGCCGGGTATCCGCTGCCTGGCATGCTGGTAAAGGGCCTGGGTGACTGTTCCGGACTCCGTCTTCAGCCCCAACAGGCGCAGCGCGTTGTCACAGAAGATGTCCTGCAGATCCTGCTCGCTCAGGCAGAAATCATCGGCCAGCTCTTCGATGGCGCGCAGAGATTCCAGGCCGACCGGCACGGGCTGGCAGGCGGGAGAAAGTCTATCCCAACTCACGGTGTCCGGCTCCAGCCAGGCAAAGCCATCCCCAAGCGTCACACACCGCCCGCGGATTTCCGAGACGGGAAAGTCGCTGCCCCAGAGCAGCTTACGGGGGCCAAACTCGTGCAAGATCGCTTTGAGGGCGGCGGACTCACAGACGGCCGCCGTATCGAACCAGACGTTCTGCAGCCCCTTCAGCGCCGCGATGCCCCTGAGCGTATTGGGGGCGTGAAAACCACGCGCGGCGTGAGCCAGGATCAGTCTTGCCTCAGGATACTTCTGGCACTTTTCGCGGATCTCGCGTTGATTATCGGGGTCGGAGAGGGCCAGCTCTTTCACCAAATGCAGCAAAATGACCAGCCCGCGCTCATTGGCCATCTCCCAGGCCCATTCCGGCAGGTAGCTGGCGAGTGAGGCCTGAAAGGTCGGTTTTTCGTTGCTGAACACGTGGTACGGCTTGAAGCCGACGACGCGCGGATTCTTCAGGTATTCGGCGATCCGGACCGGGGACGATTCCGGCGCAAGGACCACGAGCCCCCGGCTATGGGGCTGCGCGTTGACCTGCCCGAGCAGAAACTCGTTCTCCTTGTCGATATCGCCGGGATGCAGCAGGGGGAGCATCGAGAACAGGGCGCCCTGCAGACGCGATGGCCCTACCTGCCGTCCCACGTGTTCGCGCCAGACCTCGATCGTCGCCTCCTGGGGCCCTGTGGTTAGAAAACCGGGTTGTGGGAGGTTCAGGTTGGCCACGCGGTAAAGGTGCGCGTGGGCATCGAAGATGCGATCGGGCAGAAAAGCGGCC
This sequence comes from Chloroflexi bacterium HGW-Chloroflexi-1, assembly GCA_002842085.1. Lineage (GTDB taxonomy): Bacteria > Chloroflexota > Anaerolineae > CG2-30-64-16 > CG2-30-64-16 > CG2-30-64-16. The sequence continues at coordinate 16,849 of PHCA01000055.1, read as the reverse complement.
AGTTCTTGCGCGGTCTTGCGGTCAAGCTCTGAATACGTCCAGTTGTCCGGCATTTTGCGACCTTTCATTGGTGGATTGGT
>PHCA01000055.1:0-16740 GCA_002842085.1 Chloroflexi bacterium HGW-Chloroflexi-1 | reverse complement strand
TGTCACCTTGTCAAGTATAGATCAGCCATGCGGGAGCATCACGGCCTTGATGATCGGTTGACTCCCATCTACGATCGCACCCATGATTGCCCGGGTGTTCTCGAAGCTAAAAGTATGGGTCACGAGCGCCCTGGCATCCACCAGCCCGTCGCGCAACAGCCGGTTTGCCATCGGGAAGTTGATTGCCGGCTCGGCGAAGGTGGGCCGCAGGGTGATCTTGCGAAAGATCATGTCGTTGACGTCGAGTTGGATCACGTTCTTTCCGCCAAAGTGGAGGCCGAAGAAGGTGATGATGCCCCCGAAGTGGATCACTTTGAACGCATCATACAGGCTTTCCGGCGGGGAGCTGACGATGACCCGATCCACACCATCAGGGAATTTCGACTTGATCTCACCCTCGATGCTTTGCTTGCCGACCTGGATCACCATGTCGCAGCCCCAACGCTTGGCCAACTCCAGGCGCGCTTTTTCGCGAGGATTGTCGGCCGGCAGGCCGGTGATGGCTACAAAGCCAGCTCCCCGCAGCCTGGCCAGCCGGGCCGCCATCAGCCCCAGGGGCCCAGGCCCCAGCACGACCACGCTGCCACCCAGCGGGATCTCGGCGCTCAACACCGCGGTGAGCGACACCGCCAGGGGCTCGGTCAGGCAGGCCGCCACATAGTCCAGGCCCTCGAACTTGTCGAGGCAGTTGTAGCGGACCGACAGGTACTGCCCCATGCCCGGCTGGCCTTCCATGTTATACATGTTGCGGCAGAACTGCGGTTGACCACTCTTGCAATCGGGGCAGACGCCGCACATCGAACAATCTTCGACGATCACCCGGTCGCCAGGCTTCACGCTGGTGACGCGCTTGCCGACCTCGACCACTTCGGCCGCGATTTCGTGCCCGAGCGGCATGGGCTCCGCTTCCCAATCGCGTACAAAGTTGACATCCGTCCCGCATACACCGCAGGCGTGGACCTTGACGATCACGTGATCTTCATCAGGCGCGCCGATCTCGAGCTGACGCTCCTGGATATCCAAGAACTTCTTACCGAACAGCCCTCTGCTCTTCATGGTGTCCTTCTTTCATGCTGGCCCAGACCTGACAGATTTTCGTCTGGAAACCTGTCGGGTCTTGACTTACCCGGCGCCATACAGCTTGCCGTCAGCGCCCGGGTAGATGGCGTCGTCGGCGTGCGCGAGCGCCTCGTCCAGGTTGGCAAAGACCTTCCGGAACGCCGCGCCGATCTTTTCCATCAGCTCGGGGCCGTTGGGCGCATGGATGCCGTGCACGATGGTGTAGGTATCACAGAGCTCCTTGGCCACGGGGAAGTTGGCGACATCGTAGTCGTACTGGATGCCCTTAGCTTCATTGACAGCCCATGGGTAACTTGACCCCCCGTAGCCCAGCTTGCTCTGGAAAAGATCCTGAGCTGGCACCGGCATCGTCTGCCACTGTCCAACCAGCGCGCCTTCTTTGCAGAGCGCCTTCTCCACAGCGATGCGGAAGCGCCGTGGCTCGCAGTCAAGGCCGGCGGCCTTTGGATCAAAGCGAACATTGTACATAAAGTAAACATGTTGACATTCAGGAGGGCAGTACGGAGGAATTACACCCGGAATCTTGCGCAATTCCCGGCTCAGGTAATTGGCGTTGGCGATGCGGATGTTGTTGTTTTCGTCAAGATGCATCAGTTGGGCCCGCGCCAGGGCTGCCGGAAGTTCCTGGTTGCGATACATGTAGCCCAGGATCGAAGCATTGTAGATGCGCCGGTGGCTCACTTCATCGATCTCGTCGCCGAAGCAGCGGATGAGCCCCCCCTTCTCGAGGAAAACCTTGTCATCCGTGGTAAACAGGCCGCCCTCACCACCAGGCAAGTTCTTATAGTTGTTCAGGCTGAACGTTCCGATGTGCCCGATGGCGCCGACTTTCCGGCCCTTGTAGAGCGCCCCGTGCGCCTGGCAGGCGTCCTCGATCACGAACAGGTTGTGCTTCTTGGCGATAGCCATGATGGGGTCCATGTCGGCGGGCAGGCCCTGGATGTGGACGGGGATGATCGCCTTGGTCCGCTCATTAATGGCCGCTTCCAGCCTGGTCGGATCCATGGTGTAGGTGCGGGGGTCTATGTCAACGAAGACCGGAATGGCATTCTGGTGCAGAGCGCAGGAGGCCGATGCCAGGAAAGTGAAGGCCGCGGTGATGACTTCATCGCCTGGCCCGACGCCCACGGCGGCCAGTGACATGTGCAGGGCGGCAGTGCCACTGCAGGTAGTCAGGCAGTGCTTCGTGCCGACGTACGCGGCCCACTCTTTCTCCAGCGCCGCCACCTGAGGCGCCGCGCCGCCGGCTATGATGCCACTGTCCAAGACCTCATTGATCAACCGACGGTCGTCCTGGGTGATGATCGGCCAATTACGATAATCGTCGCGTTGGAGCACGGGACGACCGCCGCTGATGGCTAACTTGTCTGACGCTGCCCGACTCATGGTCTTACTCCTTTCTTTCGTGAATATCATAGCGCGGTCTCCTGCCGCAACTAAACCAGGCAGTCATTGCGAGGAGCGTAGTTTGCGACGAAGCAATCCCTTCCATGCGTGAGAGATTGCTTCGCAAAAAACGCTCGCAATGACAGCTTGCGGTTCTGGCTTCGAATGCACTCGTTTGATTTCCGACCAGTATAGACACTGTGGAGCAAAGCCTGGCTTTGCTCGAAAATGATATCTTCGGCCGCGGCATCGACCCGGCGGGTGTCCTCCGCATAGCCGCCCTCTCCGATCGCCTGGCGCGTGGGGATGTAGTCTATGTAGCCATTGGCCAGTCCGACGAGATAAGTGTATTGGAATGGACTCTCAGCCTTGATGCGCTGGCCAATCTCGGTATAGAGCTCGCCGGGGAAGCTGATGAAAGCGCAGTCGCCGATTGCAAAACAGTTTTGTTCCACTTCGATGTCGCGACCCTCGGCCTGGCGCAGTTGCCGGTAGAGCACGGCCTTGTAATCATCGCCCACCCCGTCGGCCAGGGGGTGAATTACGCCCCCGGTTTCACGGAGGACCTGCTCAGCCCATTGCCACTCTGCGGGGGTAATTTTTCGGGATGGCACTGTGTATTTGACGCTGGCGCCGCGGACGATAGTCGCCTGTGATGGCACAATGGCGCGCGCTGTTTCCGCGACGGCCTGAGCCAGAGCATTCCCCAGGCGCTCCATCCCTTCCCAGTCGCGATCTCGCAGCCCATCGATATCGATGTCACCTTGGGCGCCGTTGACAAAGATCGCTGTTCCGCCGAATTCGCGCTCCAGCAACCGTTCCGCCACGCCGGGGTATTCAGCGCTCAACAGATAATTGTCGCCCGACAGCACATTGGGATGCCCAGCATGGTTGAAGAGCAGAGCCATCACCGCCTGGGAGTTCTCAGCCGCCGTTACCTTCAACACCCCCAGTTCGGGATCGGTAACGCCGAGCGGCCCCACGATGTGCTCAGGCGGGTAGGATTCCCAGTTCATCACAACGTGGCCGTCGTCGGCCAGTAACCGCCGGTAATGGCTGATGGTCTCTTCCGTGCCCGCGGCGTACCCCACCGCAGCCGGCTGCAGATGGTGAACAGCCTGCTCGATTACCGCCGCGATCTTGGACACCAGTTCTTGCCCATAGCTCGCCTCACGGGGGTTGAAGAACCCAAATGTTGCGGGTCCGGCATGTGAGTGCGTGGCGGCTATGATGATGTGAGCGGCTGGTATGCCAGTCTTGGCCGCGGCTGCTTGCCGCGCGGCATGGGTGTCGTTCGCAGCCAGCGCGCACACGTCCACCGAAACGATAGCAAAGGCCTGGGCCAGATCTGCCGAGTTGGCCAGGACCAGGGCTCGGGCGAAAAGCGGATCATGGATCCCGCACGAGGGATGGGTGCGAATCATGCCGTCCATCCAAACACTTCCGAGCGGGGTAATATCAATCTTGGCGGTCCCTGCGAATATCAATGTAACCTCCAACTTGAGCCGGCGGTTTTAATCGCCGTGCTCTCCCACCAACATAGTGCTGCTCGACAACCGGCAACGATCGCCCCGATAACGGGTGACAACCCATAGAAAGGCTCTTCCGCTGGTATCGAAGATCAGCTCCCGGGTGACCAACAGCGGCACATCCGGCCCAATCCGCAACCAATCCCGATCCGCTGTGCTGGCTGACTCTACACTGATGCTGATGTCCGTCCGAGCCAAGCTCATGCCGGTCTGCTGTTGCCAGAGATCCAGGAACAGCGGGGAGGAAGCCATCTCCGAAGTGAGACTGGCCCCCAGTGCTGGTGGTATGAATGCTTCGTCCACCGAGAGCGGCACTCCACCCTCGGCATCCAGGCGGACGAGATGCCGCAGCAACGAGCCCGTCTGCACCCCTAGCTTCTCGGCTACCTCCGGCGGTGCTGGCGCCATATCGTCCGCTAACAGGGTACGGACAAGCCGCAGACGTCCGGCGCCTACATCGGAGGTGAAGCTCGATAAGCCGATGATCACCTCCCGAGGCTGATCCCGGACAAAGCTGCCGATGCCTTGCCGCCGCTCGATCAACCCATCGAGCACCAATTCCTGGATGGCATGGCGGACCGTAATCAGGCTGACGCCGAACTCCTTGCTGAGCTCGCCCTCCGACGGCAATGCCGCGCCGCGCGGGTAGGTCCCTGAGCTGATGCGCTGTTTGAGCTCCTCACAGATTACGCGATAAAGTGGTATTGTTTCCTTGTCTACTTGTATCCTTGTCACCGTGTCACCTTGTCAAGTATAAGTCCTTAGCCCTAAGCAGGTTCGCAGCATTGCTCCAGAAGTAGTTCTCGACCTGAGTGTCGTTCAACCCCAGACACCAAAAGGCGGCTTTCACCGCTCGCAGGTTCTCCAGTCCTATGAGCGGGGGCACAGTTTTCGGACTGTACGCGGGCGCCCAAACCGGCGTCCGCTCGTCGAGCCACACGAAGGTATCTCCGACACCGAAGTTCGTGCCTCGCATGTGTGAGATGAAGTAGTCGGAGCCGTAAAGCACTCTGTCCGGACCGACGATACGCACCACAGCCTCCACCGCCAGCGAATTGCAGATCACTGAGGTATCGATCCACAAGTTGTCCAGGCCAGCAAGGGTTGGTAGACCCTGGAGCACGTGGTAGGGATTGAAGCCGCGGGCACAGTGGTCAAGTATCAACTGCATGTTGGGGTACTTTTCGCAGTAGTACCGGATCCAGTGCTGGTTCGATGGGTCTGCCACTCCGGAAGAGCGGACCATGTGCAACGTGATGGTCCATCCTTCCTCTCCGGCCACAGCGACGATCGGCTCAGGCAGATAGTCGGGAATCTCCGCCTCCCAAACGTTTGCGACCTGGCTGTACGTGCTGAACGGCTTCAGGCCCCGAAAACCGAGCCGCTTTACCTCCTGTCGCACCCACTCCGGGTCATCCGTCGGCCGCACCAGGAGCTGCCCTCGGGCCTGCGGATCCTTCACTATCTCCTGGGCTACCCAGCTATTGCCAGGCCCCGGATCCGAGACAAAAGCCAGCGGAAAGTGCATGCCGTGGACCGCGCGTCCGGGGAACAGCCAGGCCATCTGTTCCCTGTAAACTTCGAGGGTGACGTCAGGCGGCCCGGCGGCCGCGTGCGCAGGTGGATCATCCCAGAACTCTGCCCGATATAGATGGGCATGAACGTCGTAGACCCTCTCCGGCACAAAACTGCCGAGCTCCCGCGCAAAGGTCTCTCTGTCTTCGTCTCGTAACTTCCAGGTTATGCACATGACAGCTATCATCTCCCTTGTCCGTCGTCACGGGCTTCTGCGCGCCCTTGCGCCTTGTAACTACGAGATTGCTTCGCAAAAAACGCTCGCAATGACACGGCGGCTGAGTAGTTACTGCGCCTTTGCATCAAACCCTTCCGGCTTCAGAACGGCCACGCGCCTTCGTCTCCGAACCAATCGTAGCTTACGACCTCTCCCATGAGCCGCCATTTGCTCGGGCAGGTGGTGTCGAGCCAGTCCAGCGGCTCGCCGAGCGGCAGTTCTTGAGCGGCGAGCGCAAAGGCCTGCTTGAGGGCGCTGCGCTGGTCGGGGCCGATGGCTTTCGGATCAGGGGACACGAACAGCGGGGTACCGCTTCTAGCCAGCAGGTCAAGCCATTGCCTGTTCAACTCCCATGGTATCCTGGTGGTCAGGCCGACACAATCGGCGTCGGCTGCAAAGAACGTGCCATGCTGCGGCCCGCGGAACGCCAGCGAGTTGACGCCCATCTTGCGGGTGCGTTCCCATTCCATTCCGCTGGTGTCGTCGCCCACGCGCTGCAGCTGGAACAGGCCCGCACCGAGGTGGCCGATGGTGTTGCAGCCGATGATCAGCGCGTCCCCGGCCGCCTGGCGAATCGTGCGATACAGGTCCAGCACCACCTCCGCCGTCGTCTGGCTGCGGTCTGCAAAGCACCACGTGTCGGGTGTGAACTCGGCGCCCATCTGGAAGCCCCAGCGCCCCGTCAGATCCCACGTGGTCCAATCGTGCTTGATGAGCTCATAACCCCAGCCTGTTAGCGTTCGGATATCATGTGCCACCTGTGCAAGGACATCCGGAACGCTTGGATCCAGCACATGTTCAGTGCTGTTCTTGACAAAGCGGTCGAGCGGGAAAATCCACGACTCCGGCACTCTCTCGTCTATCCGCAGTGGGCGCATCCAGATACCGGGCCGCACGCCCACGTCTTTCAAAGCGCGTGCGAGACCGGGCATATCCGGGAAAAGACGATTGCCGATGTATGGACCTCCAGGACAGTCATCCCATCCGATCTGCCAGGCGCAGTCAACCACCACGAAGGGGCGGTTGACGCTCGCCGGTGAAAGCTCCGCGGTGAGTTGGGCGTCGCGGATAACTTGCTGGTGCGAGCTCTTGCCGTACGAGTAGTACCAGTTGTTGCTGCCGTAAACTGGCTGCGCCGGCATGAGCGGTTGGTCGCACAGCAGCCCGCAAAACGCTCGCGCCGCCTCGAACGGTGATTCGCCGTCCTCACCGGTGCGCGTCACTACCATCGCGGCCTCCAGCACGCGGTTGCCGAGCTCGACGCCCCGGCCGCCGCAGCGGACATCCAGCCACAAGCTCACGCCCGCTGAATCAACCTGCCAGAAGCACAGCGCCCGCGCGCCCGTTTTCACACCATACCCGTGTGTGGCTTTGCCGTCGAAGGCCAGGAAATACCAGGGCATCGGCCGCTGCGGCGCCATCCCGCGCCATGCGAGGTCGCCGTAGCCACGTTCCCAGTGATCGCCCAGGAAACGAGTGCCCGAGCCGAAAGCGCCTCGCCAGCGGATTTGAATCCGTTTCAGGGCAGTGCGCGGGGCGGAAAGCGTGACAGGCAGGTGGTCCTTTCCCGGCTGGATGGTCACTTCCACGCCATTCTTTCGCCAACTGCCACTGGGGCCTTTATCGAGAACCACGGATTCTGTGTCCGTATAGACTCTCACAAAGTCAGGTTGGCGAAGTATATCCACGCGACTCATTGAACTACCCCCATGGGTTACAAAACCCAGGTTTCTTGTAACTACTCAGCTTTGCCGACGAAGCAATCCCCGCGTTCAGTGCCAGGAGATTGCGGCAATCGAGATTGCTTCGCAAAAAACGCTCGCAATGACACGGCGGCTGAGTAGTTACGGTTTCTTGCCTATTGAGTGAACTGAAAGGTATAGACTTTGGCCACTCGCGCGTAGATCTCCACTTGAAGGGGTTGCGCCGCGGTGTCTGATATGTCGGAGTTCCCTCTCCAGCTCACCACTGCCTCGGGACAGTCTCCTCTGATAGAATCACAGTCTGAAAAAGCTCGCCCTTCTATGACATCGCCCCGGGCGTCCCTCAGTTGCACCCTGACCTCTCCTGCTGCTCCCGTTAAGACATTTAGTACCAGGCGTTTGCCATGGTGAATCACCGGAGGGATAGTAAACCTGCCTTCTCCTGCCGCCTCTATGGCCACCAGGCGGTCTTTGTCCCATACCGCCCAGGCAAACAGGCTATAGTCTCTTTTTACCCCCGCCGCCTCCAGTGCATACGGATCGTACGTGTTGTGAGTGAAACGAGAGCCGGAGTACGGTAGGGCTACCCGGTCCTTTCCCAACGGCACAAGACCACACCCGGCGTATATCCCTCCCTCTTCACCACTACCTGTCTCCCCGAGCGGAATGACGGGTTGTGCGCCGAAATACTCCCATCTGATGCCGTCCCAGCTTGTGGCCAGATAGACTTCCGTCGTATCTTTCTCCCGATCGTATTGGGCGGGGAACATGAAATGCACATCACCCTCATACACCGTGTGCGCATTGGTGTAAAGGTCGTGGGAAGGGTGATGCTGTGCTCCCAAAGAAAGCACCGGCTCGGGACCCGACCAGTTGCGGAAATCTTTTGAAACTGCCCGGCCGATTTGACGGCGCCAACTTTGGCTCCCCTCCCACAAAGCCTCACTCACCCACCAGGGCCCGCCGCTCCAATACCTGAAGTACCCTACGTAACAATTCAGGTGAGCGTCATAATAGGCGGTCGTCTGGGTGTCGCTGACATAGCCATCCAGGAGTGGCTTCTCGATGGCCGTCCAATGAATGCCATCAGGAGAGACTGCACCGACGACCTGCGGTCTACCGCCCAGCAGATCGTCCCCCACCCCGGCTGTCCAGGTCAGATGAATCAATTTGTAGCGTTCCTCAGGCGCGCAGCTCGGATCCTTGAACACGGTGCCCCCGGAGTATGGACGCCCTCCGTTCGTTGTGTCGTTGTATACGATGTTGTTGTCGTTGGAACTAGCCCCTTTTTCTCCCCTGAATTTGGCGAATCCTAACTTGGGCTTTTCCCAATCATAGCCATTCCTGGATTCCGCATAGCACAAACTATTCCACCCGTCTTTTCCCCCCGGGTGGAGAGTCTCATACCACAAACGATACTTTCCATCTTCGTAAATCACGTTAAGGTACGCATGAACTACGAGCTCCCATGGTTTATCTGCCCTCAGCCAGGGCTGGCTTTTCTTTGCTTTCTCAGCGACGATCTTTACCCCATTGGGAACCCCCCAGGGCACGCCGCTCTCGTGGCCTCTCTGGGGGTCAAAACTGATCCAGCCCCCTTGCACCCAACGCCAGTCGATGAAGAATTGCTTTTGATGGCCCACTTCTAACGCCATGGTTCTTCCCTCCTGTAGAAGCTCAGACTCACTGCGTTTCTGTCCTGAACGTGTAGATCCTGGCGGCACGAACACAGAAATCCACCACAACCGGCTTGCCGGCAGTCGGTGATAGATCCGGATTGCCGCGCCAGGTGACCGCTACTTCCGGATGATCACCCACCAGCGGATCGCAGTCCTCAAAACTGTATCCCTGGATCGCCTTTCCCGCCTCGTCGCTCAGTTGAATTCGCACTTCGCCCGCCTGTCCCGTGCGTAAATTCAACACAAGTCGGTTTTGCCGGTGTATCAACGGCTGCAAGCTGAATTCTCCCAGGCCTGGCGCCTCCACTGCAACCAGGCGATCTCTTTCCCAGATGGCCCAATGGTATTCTCCCGCGTGGGGGTTTGGCCCTGGATAGAGGTAGTTGTGCGTACCGGGGTAGACAACATAAGGCAAGCCGATGCCATTCTCACCTAGTGGAACAAGGCCGCATCCGGCATACACCTGGCCACTGTCGTCCGCAGGGGCCACAATAGGTTCTTCACCAAAGTAGTGCCAGCGAATTCCATCCCGGCTGACCGCCAGATGAACGGCCACAGTATCTTTTTCACGACTGTATTGGGCAGGGAACATCAAGTGTACGTCTTCCGCGTGCTTGACGTGGGCATTGGTGTACAGATCGTGCGATGGATGATCGTGAGGTCCATCCAGGGCTAACACTGTTTCAGGCCGTGGCCACCTCCGGAAATCTGGCGTGGCCGCTCTCGTGATGACTCGACGTCCCCACCCGCCCCACGGCGTCAGATCCCAAAGCCTGAAATACGCCACATAGCATTTCAGCCCGGTGTCGTAATAGCACGTAGCTTGAGAGTCGCTCAGGTAGTCCTCGATCAGAGTCTGTTCTAGCGGTCGCCAGTGAAAGCCGTCAGGCGAGGTAGCGCCCCGAATCATGAAGTTGAACTCGCCAGGCACATTGCCGGTGTAGATCAGCTTATACTGCTCGTCCGACGAACAGGATGGGTCACGGAAGACCGTACCCCCATGGTATGCGTACACCCCGGCAACACTCGCATCGTAGACGATGTTGTTTGCCTTGCTACCTTTGTATGTGACGATTCCCAGTTGAGGTTTGACCCAGTCCGTGCCATCCTCTGATTCGGCGTAGCACAACTTTGCAGTCCAATCGCCGAGCCGGATACCATAAGCACTGAGATCGTAGCTTTCGTACCACAGCCGGTACTTGCCGCCCTCATAGATCGCCGTAAGATAACCACCGATACAGAGTTCCTCCCACGGCTGATCAGCTTGCATCCACAGCCGGGACATTTTCGGCTTTTCCATGACGATGTTCACTCCTCGAGGGATATTCCGAGGGGTGAAGATGCGTTTGTCTGCGTTGAACTCGAGCTGCCCTGCTTGAACAGGGAGCCAATCGATAAAGAAGTTTTTCTGAACGCCGATTTCCCAGGTCATCGCCTTCTTCTCCTCGCAGAAGTCACCCTCCATAACCAACGGGAGTTTGTCATAGTTGTAGTAATGAATATACTTATTATAATGAGTTACCACTAACGTACCACACAATTTACGCCGTGTCAAATTGGGGTAGACCTTTTTGGTATCCTCTCAAGCGACAGCCATAATCCGGGGTGGCTGTGGCCGGTCTCCTGACCGAGCCACGGTGGCTCGGTCAGGACAGTTGGGCAGATGATACCACGAATTCGCGCGAAGGGGAAGAAGTAACGAGCGGCAAACAGCGCAATCTCCGATTGCCGCAATCTCCGATTGCCGCAATCTCCGATTGCCGCAATCTCCGATTGGGGCCTATGCTCCAACAGACGATTGCCGCAATCAGTTGCTGATCCCAGCTTCAAAACGGAGGCCAAAGATGAAATTAGTCAGCGTAGCTGAAATGCACCGGATCGAGCAAGCCACCGACGCCGGCGGGTATTCGTACGCGGCCATGATGGACATGGCCGGCCAGGCCGTGGCGAACATGGTCAACACCCTCGTGTTTGACAGCCCGGAGCGCTCGATCTTGATCCTGGTTGGGCCCGGCAACAACGGCGGCGATGGGTTGGTGGCCGGCCGTTATTTGAGCGAGGAGGGCCATCAGATCACGGTATACGTCTGGAAGCGCGATGTCAAGGACGACGAAAACTTCCGCTGGCTCAAACGGCGGCGCCGCGGCGTGGCCATCCTGTGGGCCGACAACGACCCGGATTATGCCAATCTGCGCGAGGAGCTCCGCCGCGCCGATGTGATCGTCGACGCGTTGTTGGGCACCGGGGCCACGCTCCCGATCGAGGGGACGTTGGCCAACATCCTGGAGATTGCCCTGGCTGAGATCTCCACGCGCCGCGCCGCGGCTCAGGAGCCCTCGCTGCCGGACATGCCTGGCGCGCCGCGTTTTCCGTTGATGGATGCGCTGACGCTGGGCGCCCCCCCGCCACCGCCCCCCGTTGACTCGGATGACACTTTCTTCGATGATGACTACGATGACTACGATGACTACGATGACGATGACGACGATGACGATGACGACGATGACGACGACGACGAGGATGATGAGTACGATCCCCGGTTCTGGGATGAGGATGAGGAGGACTGGCTGGATGAGCCGAGTCTGCCTACCGGGATGCAACCACCGGTCGTGGCCGTAGACTGCCCGAGCGGCCTGAACTGCGACACCGGCGAGCTGGATCCCATGGCGCTGCCGGCCACTGTCACTGTCACCTTCACCCTGCCGAAATGGGGACACGTCGAATACCCCGGCGCAGGCGCGTGTGGCTTGCTGACCGTCACCGACATCGGCGTGCCCCCCGATCTGACGCAGGATATCCAGGGCGAACTCGTGACGCCGAGCGACATCCAGCGCTGGCTGCCACTGCGCCCGGCCAATGCCCACAAAGGCTCCTTCGGCAAGGCCATGATCGTCGGCGGATCACTCAGCTACACGGGCGCGGCGTACTTGAGCGGCGCCGCGGCCACCCGGGCGGGCGCGGGGCTGGTCACCCTGGCGATCCCGGCCGCGCTCCACACCGCGCTGGCTGCGGCCCTTCCGGAAGCCACCTGGCTGTTGCTCACTAATATCGCCGGAACTCACTCGGCCGCGGGCGTGCCGCGGTTGCTCGCGAGCCTGGCCGATTACGACGCGTTGCTGATCGGGCCGGGGCTCACCCAGGAGGACCCGGCCCGGGGCTTTGTCGAGTTGCTGTTCTCGGCAGAGGGTTTGCCGCGAGAGGCGTGGCAAGGGCGCACGATCGTCGACGCCGACGCGCTGAACATCCTGGCGACCGTGCCGGATTGGCCGGCCCGCCTGCCGCCCCGCAGCATCCTGACGCCGCACCCCGGCGAGATGGCCCGCCTGACCGGGGCCACGAGTGACGAAATCAACGCCCAACGCATCCGGATGGCGCGGCGCTGGGCCACCGAGTGGGGGCACATCGTGCTCCTCAAGGGGCCCCACACCGTCGTCGCCGCGCCCGAAGGCCGTATGGCGGTGCTCCCATTCGCCCTGCCATCGCTGGCCACAGGGGGGAGTGGGGATGTGCTGGCCGGGGCCATCGCGGCGATGCTGGCCCAGGGCCTGCCGGCCTTCGAAGCGGCCGTTTGCGGCGCGTACGTCCACGGCCACGCCGGGCTGCTGATGTTCCGCGCCAACGGCCTGTCCGGGACCGTGGCCAGCGACCTGGTCGGACAACTGCCCGTGGCGCTCCAGCATTTGTACAACCAGCGATAAAAAAGGGCTTCGGAAGCCTCCCTCTCGAAGCGGCTGCCCCATGGCCGCTTCAGCCTCAGCCTCGGCTCTGCTCAATTTGGCCTGGGCATCCTGCACGGCCTGTTGCACCTTCTTGACGTTTTCCGCCAGCACAATCCGGCCGCGCTCGGGAAGCTGGCTGGCCTGGCTCCGCGCGTCCTCGACGGTGCGCTGGGCCTGAGCCCGCGCTTCCTCCGCCAGCCGTTGGGCCTCACTCTTCAACTCGATACCCTTCTGTTCGATCTGCTTGCGCATCTCATCGCCCGAATACGGCGTCAACAAAAGGGCTGCCGCGGCGCCCGCCAGCGCGCCGATCACAAACCCGACGAAGAACTCGCCACCGCTGTCTCTCATTTTTAAGCCTCCTTTTCACCTGTACCACGTCTATTTCGGTTACACCCCCTAAGCAGGGTGCGCACGGCCTGGCGCGCGCCGGCCGTGTAACTGGCCACCTTAACCACAGGTTGTACCATGTGGTCACTCACGAACGAAGCTGTCCCCCGTACCGTGCGTACCGTCTCCTGCGTGGAGCTCAGGATGGGCAACACTTCGTGCCGCAGCATTTTGACCAGCCTGATCACCTGGATCACCAAGATCGATAACAGCACGCCGATCACGATGGATTCAACGGCTAAGACGATAATGGCGACATCTCGCGCTGTATTCATATGACACCAATAGCCTTACCGATAGAGCGATTCTTGGCTGACGAGGGCACTTCCGGCCTGAAATCTGCTCACAAACCTTCGCAAGGGTTCTATGCCTGAGCAGTTACCTCCGGCAGGCCTGACGCGCACCCGATTTGCCACGCGGGCGCGGCCAGAAACGGCGGCCCAAGGCCAGCCCGAGCACGGCGCCCACTGTGCCCCACAGCAACTGCACCTGGCCGACAACCAGCCAACTGATCCCAAACAGCATGCCGGTCAACTGGCCCAGCCCAAAACCGGCCAGCCCGGCCACCAGGTCACGGCCCAACTGCCGCCAGCCCCCGCCGCGCCAGCCGTAGAACAGCCACCCGTAAACCAGAGCCAACGCAATGCTCAACCACAGGGCCGGCGCCAACACGATGTCCAACAGCAGATCAAACCAGGAACTCTGCATCGTCAGCCCCCTCGATGTATCTACTCAATAATCCGGGGCGCTGTGGCCGGTCTGTGACCGAGCCACCCGTGGGTCCCCTCGATGATTCCCCCGCCCAGGCATACCTGGTCATCATAGAACACCGCAGCCTGCCCCGGCGCGATGTCGCGCAGCGGTGCGGCGAAACGCACCTCAGTCCGGCCGGCCGGCAGGGGGGTCACGGTGGCGGCCGCCGGGGTCGCGCGGTAACGGATCTGCACCTGCGCGTCAAACGGCCCGGCCGGCGCCTGCCCGCTGATCCAATTGACCGGCCCGGTGGTCAGCCGATCACGGCCCAGCTCATCGGCCGGGCCCACCACCACCGCGTTGTGCGCGACATCCAGCCCCAGCACGTAGAGTGGCCGCGGCGCAGCGATGCCCAGCCCGCTCCGCTGACCGATGGTGTAGAACGGCAGCCCGCGGTGAGTACCCAGTTGACGCCCCTGGCGGTCCAGGATCGGGCCGGGCCGCACCGCCTTGGGGGCCCAGTCTCGCAAAAAGCGCCGGTAGTCGCCGTCGGCCACAAAACACAGATCCTGGCTTTCAACCCGCGAGGCTGTCGGCAGGCCCCGCTCAGCGGCCAGGGCGCGCACTTGGGGCTTGGTGTACTCCCCCACCGGAAAAAGCGCCTGAGCCAGCTCGGCCTGGCCGAGCACGCTGAGCACGTAGGATTGATCCTTCGCCCGATCCGTGCCCCGCACAAGCTGATAGCGACCGGCCGCATCACGGCGCACGCGGGCGTAGTGTCCCGTCGCCAGGTACGCCGCGCCGAGCGTTCGGGCATAGTCGAGCAGGTAGCCGAAGCGGATCTTTCGGTTACACATCAGGCACGGATTGGGCGTGCGCCCGGCCGCGTATTCGGCCACGAAGAAATCTACGACGGCTTCCTTGAACGGCCGCTCCGCGTTAACGACGTAGAACGGGATGCCCAGCTTATCGGCCACCGCGCGGGCGTCGTGGACGGATTCGAGGGAACAGCAGCGGTTCAACCTCTCCCCCAACCCCTCTCCTACAAAGAGAGGGGAGCGCGCCTCCCCCTTCCCTCGCAGGGAAGGGGGTTGGGGGGTCAGGTTCTCGGCCCACAGGCGCAGCATCACACCGATGACGCAATAGCCCTGCTCCACCAGCAACGCCGCGGCCACCGAACTGTCCACCCCACCGCTCATGGCAACGACGACGGTTGGTAGATTGGTAGATTGGTAGATTGGTAGATTGGTAGATTGGTAGATTGGTGGATTGGTAGATTGGTGGATTGGTGGATTGGTAGATTGGTAGATTGGTGGATTGGTCATTGATCGCCCTGTCACCCTGTCACCGTGTCACCGTGTCACCGTGTCACCGTGTCACCGTGTCACCGTGTCACCGTGTCACCGTGTCACCGTGTCACCGTGTCATCCCTCGCACCCGCGCCACAATCTCCGGCAGCTTCTCGACCACGTAGTCAACCTCCGTCTCGGTGTTCGCGCGGCCCAGGGTCAGGCGCAGGGCGCCCAGCGCCTCCTGCGGGCTGAACCCCATCGCCGTTAGCACGTGGCTCGGGGTCGGTGAGCCGCTGGCGCACGCCGACCCGGAGGACGCGGCCACCCCGGCCAGATCGAGCCCGATCAGGAGCCCTTCGGCCTCCGCGCCCTGGATCACCAGGCTGAGGTGGCCGGGCAGTCTGTGCGTCGGGTGGCCGCTCAGGGCGATGTCGGGGATACGCGCGCACAGCCCTTCAGCCAGGCGCTCGCGCAGCGCAGAGAGCCGGGCGTTTTCGTCCGTGCGGTCGGCCTGAGCCAGCTCCAACGCCCGTGCCAGGCCGACGATGTGGGGGACGTTCTCGGTGCCGGCGCGCCGGCCACGCTCCTGGCCCCCGCCGGTCTGGGTGGGCCATAGCCTGGTCCCCTGCCGCACGTAGAGCAAGCCGACCCCTTTCGGGCCGTGAAACTTGTGCGCGGACAACGCCAGCAGGTCCACGTTCAATGCCTCCACGTCCAGCGAAAGATAGCCGCCGGCCTGCACCGCGTCAGTGTGGAAGGGGATGCCGTGCTGTCTGGCGATGGCGCCGATCTCCGCGAGCGGTTCGACCGTGCCCACCTCGTTGTTGGCGTACATCACGCTGATCAACGCCGTGTCCGGGCGGATGGCCGCGGCCACGGCCGCCGGGTCCACCAGGCCGGCGCGGTCTACCGCCAGGGTCGTCACCTCGAAGTCGAAGTGCTCGGCCAGGTCGGCCGCGGTGTGCAGCACGGCATGGTGCTCGATGGGGGTGGTGATGAGGTGTCGGCGGCCACGCGCGGCCTGCGCCAGCCCGACCCCGCGCAGCGCCAGGTTATCGCTCTCGGTGCCGCACCCGGTGAACACGATTTCGGCCGGCCGGCAGTTCAGCACCCCCGCGACTTGCGCCCGGGCCGCCTCCACTGCCGCGGCCGCGCGCCGGCCCAGCCCGTAGATGCTGGACGGATTGCCGTAGGCTTCGGTCCAGAACGGCGCCATCGCCTCCAGCACACGCGGGTCCACCGCAGTCGTCGCCGAATGGTCCAGGTAAATCATGGGGCAATTGTACCGCCAAAGACGTAAACAGCCAAACTATTACCCCCCCGCCCCCTTTACAAACGCTCTGTTATCTGCTAAAATGCAGATGCTGCCGGACTTAAGCTCACGGTTCGCTCATTTTTAACCCGGTATTCAAGATTTGACTGGCGCCGGCATTCAATTTGTGTACAACGAAGACGACCATTGACGACAATTGCCATC
>PHCA01000387.1 GCA_002842085.1 Chloroflexi bacterium HGW-Chloroflexi-1 | reverse complement strand
TGTCCACCAGCACCACCCGCTGTCCCGTCTGCGCCATCACCACTGCCAGGTTCGCCGCGGTCGTGCTTTTGCCTTCGCTCGGCCCCGCACTCGTCACCATCAACGACCGCACCGGCTTGTCCACGCTCGAAAACTGAATGTTCGTCCGCAGCGTCCGATACGCCTCCGATTCCGGCGCCTTCGTCTGCAACCACGCCACCAACTGCCGCGTCCCGCCCGTCTCTTTCAACCGCGCAATCGCACCCAGCGTCGACAACCCGCTCACCCGGGCCACGTCGTCCGGCGTTTTGATCGTGTCGTCCAGATACTCGATCAAGAATGCTGCCCCCACCGCAATCATCGCCCCCACCACCGCCGCCAACAGCGTGTTCGTCATCGTCCGCGGCCGGATCGGCCGCAAGGGAACCTCCGCCGGCTCGGCCACCACGATGTTATCCGTTGCCTGCGCTTCAGCCAGTCGGATCTGCTGATAGCTGAACACGATGTTGGAGTAGGTGCTGCGATACTGCGCCAGGCTGGTCTCCAACCGGATGCGCTGATTCTCGTCGGTCGCCGCGCTCAAAGCCTCTTGTGTGCGTGCAATGTCGGCCTCTACGCTGGCGATCTCCCGCTCCAGGCTGGCCTTCGACTCGCTCATCCGCCCCAGCAGTAGCTCTTGATTCTGCTCGATAAAGACCGCCGGCAACACATTGCCGATCTGGGCAAGGAGCTCGGGATTGGGGCCCTCGACACTGACCTCCAGCAACTGCGTGTCCCGCACGGAAGACACGGTCACGGCTTCTTTGAGGGGTTCGGAGTCGATGCCGAGACGGCTGGCCGTTTCTTGAAGCACGGGCCGGCTGGTCAGCAGCCTGGCGTAGGTTTTCGCCAGCCGTTCGCTGGTCAGGATATCCGCGTAGGCCGTATCGGCCGAGGTAGTGCTGGCACCCTGATTCACCATGAGAATCGCCGAGGCCTGGTAGATCGGTGTGCTGTTCTTGCTCACCACGTAAGCCGTACCGCCCGCCACCACCGTACAGATCACGACCAGCCAGAGCCACTTGCGCAGCAACGAGACGTACTGACGAAGTTCCATACCTGCTCCTGAAGGTGACGGGGTGACAAGGTGACGGGGTAAATTGGTAACTGGGTAAATTGGTAAATGGGTGACGGGGTAAATTGGTGACGGGGTAAATTGGTGACGGGGTAAATTGGTAACGGGGTAAATTGGTAAATTGGTGACGGGGTAAATTGGTAAATTGGTGACGGGGTAAATTGGTAAATTGGTGACGGGGTAAATTGGT
>PHCA01000054.1 GCA_002842085.1 Chloroflexi bacterium HGW-Chloroflexi-1 | reverse complement strand
CTCCTTGTCTACTTGTCTACTTGTCTACTTGTCTACTTGTCTACTTGTCTCCTTGTCCACTTGTCTCCTTGTCACGGCGCACCCGCGTCAGCGGTTTGAATCCCTCACCCAACACCTCGTGGCTGGGGCTGATCACCATGAACGCGTCCGGGTCAGCCGCGCTGACGATCCCGCGCAATGCGCCGATCTGGCGACGACTGACCGCGGTGAAGAGCATGATGCGCTCGCTGCCGGTGTAGCCGCCTTCCCCGCGCATCACGGTCACGCCGCGGCCCAACTGGTCCATGATCGCTTGCCGCACCGTGTCGGGGCAGGCTGTGATGATGTAGGCCATGTTGCCCGCGTCGAAGCCGGCCTCGACCGCGTCGATCACACGCGACATCACCCACACCGCGATCAGGGCGTAGAGCGCGGGGGCCAGCCCGAAGAGCGAGGCCGCCAGCGCCAGGATCGTCACGTCCATCATCAGCAGTGAGGTCGCCATCCGCGTGCCCCGGAAGTGCTCCATCAGTTTGGCCGGGATCTCCGTGCCGCCGGAGGTCGCGTTGGCCCGGAATACCAACCCCATCCCCAGGCCGTAGAGCAGCCCGCCGTAGGCGATGTAGAGCAAGGGCTCACCCTGCACTGTCGGCACGTGCGGGCGCAAGATGTCGATCGCCAGGGCCGAGAAGGCCGCCGCGAAGATCGTTTTGGGGCCGAACTGAACCCCCAACAACCGCATGCCAACGAGCAAAAACGGCACGTTGAGGGCGAGCAGCGTCAACCCCACCGGCCAGCCCCACAGCCGGTTGGCGAACATGGCCAGCGCGGTGAAGCCGCCCGGCACCACGTCGTTGGGGTCCAGGAAGATGTCCACCGACAACGCCATCAGGATCCCGCCGACGATGATCAGCGCCACATCGTAAAGGGCACGCCCGGTCAGATCGCCCCAACGGGTGCGCAGCAAAACGCGCCGGCTGAACCGGCGCAGGAACGATAGGGACAGCATCGCTGTCAGCAACGGTCTGGTAGTCAAATTTGAGCTCCAATCCCGATTAGGCCGTTCCAGAAAAATAGATATCCCAATAGCGCTGGTTTCTCTGGGAATTTCAGGAGCCGCGTTCAGTGCCAGGAGATTGCGGCAATCTCGATTGCGGCAATCCGAGATTGCTTCGCAAAAAACGCTCGCAATGACACGGCGGCTGAGTAGTTACTTTTTCTGGAACTATCTTAGATCGGCAAGAAACGGGACGACTGTTGCGGGAAGAGCGCGTTCAGCAGCGCCCGCGCGTCGTCATTGTCCACCCAGCAATCCGGGAATGCAGATCGCAGCCCTTCCAGCGAGCGATAGCCGAACAGCAGTTGCAGGAAGGTGCGACCGGGAAACGCGGCCGAGCCGTCGTCAGCCACCGTGGGTGTCCAGGATTCGACCGCCGCCAACTTGCCATCTTGTAGCAGGAGCCGCAGCCCGTCGCGATAGAAGCTGAGCTTGAGCTCGCCGGTGTGCCCCACAGTCACCGAAGCCGCCAGCCGGCGCTCCAAGGCCGGCGCGATGTGCCGGACGAAGTCGAGCAGGTCAGCGACCCGCAGATACCAGGCATAGGGCCGCCGCACATCGGGCAACCGCGTCTGGGCGACCTGGAACGCCGGATGATCCTCCCCCAGCCAGAACGCCAGCGCCATGTACGGCTTCTGCTCCCGCTCGGCGTAGGCCGCGCCGGCCGCGTCCAGGTAGCGCAGCACGCTGGGCATCACGGCCACCCACGAAACCCCCGGCCTCAGCTCAAACAGCTCGACGCCCACCCGCGAGGCCCCCAACTTCTGCGAGTGACCCAACACGCCGGCCGGTTCGCCGGCCGGCGTCTCCACGATGCGAATCTCCAGCCGGCTGACGTTGCGCTCGCTCTTGCCGAACAGCTCGTAGCGCCAATGATCCAGGTCGCGCGGGCAGGCGATCAGGGACCGTTTGGCAGCGTGCGCATCCACTTCGACCAGAAACGGCAGGTCGGCCTCCGCGACGGGCCGAACCCGATACGGCTCGGCCTGGTCGGGCTTGAGCCTGGGCACGTGGGGCAGGTAGCCGATCCGGCCGCCGCCCAGGCTCAGCGCCATCTCGTAGCCGAACTGGCGATAGTAGAACGGGATCCCGGTGATGGCCTGCACCTTGTGTCCGCGCTCGGCGCTCCACTGGTGGACCACCTCGAACTGGGCGCGCACCAAACCGCGGTTGCGGTAGTCCGGGTGGGTGGCCACCAACTCCGGCCGGCCCACGCCGAACGGGATGCCGTCGTAGGTCCAGGTTTGGGAGATCAGGTTCAGCGACGAAACCGTCTTGCCGGTCCGAGTATCTTCCACGATCGTGAAGTCACCAGCGCCAAATGTCGGGTGATCACCCCGCAGCAGATCGCGGGTCCAAACCCCGACACCTTCATCGGGGGTATTGGCATCCCGGTCACCGTGGATGTCAGCGTTGAACTCGGCCAGCGGCTCCGCGTCGGCCGCGGTCGAACGGCGCAGGATCAGGCCGTCCCCCAGGTCGCGGATCACGGCCGGGTCAGGCGCCATAGGGTCGGTCATCATCATCTCCAAACAGTCGTTGTCACATGCCAGGCACTTGCGTGTGGATGGCACGTCCGGGGGGCTATCCTTCAGGACAGGGGTCCTCTCTTCGCAGGATTCTATAGAAGTTCAGATAATGTTTCGTGGTAGGGGCGATCAGAACCGCGGGGTAACTACTCAGCCTGTCATTGCGAGGAGCGTTCTTTGCGGTTGCGAGGCACGAAGCAAAGCAATCTCCGCCATGGTGGGGATTGCTTCGCAAACTGCGCTCGCAATGACAGAGGGCTGAGTAGTTACACCGCGGGGGACTTTTCCAGTTCGGCTCCGGAATTGCTGGCAGGCGTTTGACAAAATGCCCTACCAGGAATAGAATCGGTATGTTACCGGCCACCAGCCGTCAATCGCACCGGTATTTGTGTGCGACAGGCTGGTTGCAGCCTGGTTGAAAGGAGAATCATCTTGTGGAAAAAATAACTGGAAGTTGGACCGTCAAGGTCGGGCTGGCGCAGATGCTTAAGGGGGGTGTGATCATGGACGTCACGAATGCTGAGCAGGCCCGGATCGCCGAAGATGCTGGCGCCTGTGCCGTCATGGCCCTCGAGCGTGTGCCATCCGACATCCGCAAGCAGGGTGGCGTGGCGCGTATGGCGGATCCCGAGAAGATCCTGGAGATCATGGACGCGGTTTCCATCCCCGTGATGGCAAAATGCCGCATCGGACATTTCGTCGAGGCACAAGTGCTGGAAGCCCTGGGAGTTGATTACATCGACGAATCGGAAGTGCTGACACCGGCAGATGAAGAGAACCACGTGGACAAACACGCCTTCAAGATACCCTTCGTTTGTGGCTGCCGCAACCTTGGTGAGGCGCTGCGCCGAATCGGCGAGGGGGCGGCCATGATCCGTACGAAAGGCGAGGCCGGCACCGGTGACGTGGTCGAGGCGGTTCGCCACGCGCGGACCGTGCTCGGCGAAATCCGGCGCCTGCGGGGCCTGCGGCCCGAGGAGCTGATACACGCCGCCAAGGAGATGGGCGCACCCTATGAGCTCGTGAAACAGATCGCGGAGACGGGCCAACTGCCGGTGGTCAACTTCGCGGCTGGCGGGCTCGCCTCCCCGGCCGATGCCGCTCTGATGATGCAATTGGGGGTGGATGGCGTTTTTGTGGGCAGTGGTATCTTCAAGTCTGCCGACCCGGCCAGGCGGGCACGCGCCATCGTGGTAGCGACAACGCACTACAACGACCCGCTGGTCATCGCCGAAGTTTCCAAAGGACTGGGTGAGCCGATGATGGGTATCGCGGCCCGCACGATTGCTGAGCCGGAACAACTGGCCATGCGCGGCTGGTAAGTGGAAGATGAGAATCGGTGTGCTGGCCCTGCAGGGCGATTTCCGAGAGCATGTCGTCATGTTGCGCGCTGCGGGGGCAGAGGCGTGCGAGGTTCGTAACCCCAGCCAGTTGCCCGAGCTAGACGGGCTGATCATCCCCGGCGGCGAAAGTACCACGATCGGCAAGCTCGCCCGCGCCGACGGTCTGATCGAGCCGATTCGGGCTATGGCCGCGGCTCGCAAACCGATCTAGGGTACCTGTGCCGGCATGATCCTGCTGGCGAAGGATATCGGTGACGAGCCCCCGCATCTGGGCGTCATGGATATAAAGGTCAGCCGGAATGCCTTTGGCCGGCAGACTGCCAGTTTCGAGACCGAACTGGCAGTTCCCGCGTTGGCCGAGGCCGGCCCGCCGGACACCCCGTTCCATGCCGTCTTCATCCGCGCACCATTGATCGAGACGGTCGGTCCAGGGGTCGAGGTACTGGCCCGGCTGGCAGACGGAACCATCGTCGCGGCGCGCGCTGGAAACGTGCTGGCAACCAGTTTTCACCCCGAGCTGACCACCGACTTGCGTTTTCATCAGCTTTTCCTCGGGGGAATCGAAATCGAGAGAGGTCGGTTATGTCGACAGAGTTTCGCCTGATCCATCGATTACCCGCCGTCTTGCTGGTCGTTGCCATGCTGGTCAGTTGCCAGAGTGTTGACGCCGCCCTGCATCGCCCTCTCCAGCCCGTCGACGCCGCAGGCACAAGTCCACTGGTCACGGCCAACAGCCCTGACAACCCGGCATATCTGCCGTTGATCGTCGCGGCGCAAAGCAAGCCGTGGCCGACATCGACATCCACCACGCCGCCGACGCGGTCCCCCACGCCGACCGCCACGGCCACCGCTACACCGACCCGATCACCAACGCCGCGTCCCACGCTCACACCGACCGCCACGGCCACCGCGACACCGACCCGCTCGCCAACGCCGCATCCCACGCTCACACCGACCGCCACGGCCACCGCGACACCAACGCGCTCACCAACGCCACGTCCCACGCTCACACCGACCGCCACGGCCACCGCGACACCGACCCGCTCGCCAACGCCGCATCCCACGCTCACACCGACCGCCACGGCCACCGCCACAGCGACCGCCACCCGCACCCCCGGCGGCGTCTGCGCGTTCTTCCCGGCCGACAACATCTGGAACACGCGCATCGACACCTTGCCGGTGGATGCCGGCTCGCAGGCTTATGTCAACAATATTGGCGCGAACGCCGGACTGCACCCGGACTTTGGCGCGGGGCTATGGGAGGGTGGCCCCATCGGCATCCCGTTCGCGACCGTCCCAGGCTCGCAGTCTGGCGTCCCGGTCAGCTTCGACTACGAGGACGAAAGCGATCCCGGCCCCTATCCGATCCCGTCTGATGCGCCGATCGAGGGCGGCCCTGACAGCGACGGCGACCGCCATGTGCTGGTGGTCGACCGCGATCACTGCAAACTGTACGAGATGTGGAACGCCTGGCCAACGCCCGACGGGAGCTGGTATGCCGGTTCGGGCGCGGTCTTCGACCTGACGGCCCATGCCCTCCGCCCCGCCGGTTGGACGTCGGCCGACGCGGCCGGGTTGCCGATCCTGCCCGGGCTGGTGCGTTATGACGAGGTGGCCAGCGGCGCGATCCGTCATGCCTTGCGCTTCACCGCGCCGCGCACCCGGCGGGCCTACATCTGGCCGGCGCGCCACTACGCATCTACATCGACCGACCCCAACCGACCGCCGATGGGGCAGCGTTTTCGGCTCAAGGCCACCTTTGACATCTCGAGCTTCTCAGCGGCCAACCAGGTGATCCTCATCGCGTTGAAGACCTACGGCATGTTCCTGGCCGACAACGGTTCGAGTTGGTTCCTGTCCGGCGTCCCCGACGAGCGCTGGGATAACGATGACCTGCACGAACTCCAGATCCGAGTTCACGGCTTCGACTTCGAGGCGGTGGACGAGTCGGCGCTAATGATCGACCCCGACTCGGGGCAGGCCAAGCCACCCTGATCGCCGTGAGGTTGAATACACCCATCTGTTTTTGACAGGCGCCACGTTTTGGGGTATAGTCTGCACCGGTTCGGTGTGTAAGCGCTATTCCCATCCCAAACAAGGAGGCGAGTTTTATGATCCATAGCATTGTCCTCACGCAAGTGATCACGCTGTGCGCCGATCACGCTCGCCCCTCTCTGGCCGGCTGAGGTAGCTCGCACGGGATTTCCCGCATAACCTCCATACGGTGTGCCCAGGCCATGAGGCAGCGATGTGTTCGCGCACCTCATGGCCTTTTGTTGTTAACACCATGTGTTCATGGCATACAGCAAATCCAAATGTAGCGGAGCATCCTGAGCGGAGCGGCGGGGTTTTCGCTGCGCAGTCGAAGGATGCGGCCTTAATGCCACCACTTCGGCCTCCTTCGACTGCGTTCCGGCTCAAAGACAGCCGGAACTCCGCTCAGGATGCCTACGCTTATAGTTACATTTGGAATTCCTGCACGGCATACCTCCGAGTTTGAGATCGAGTACCCGGCGCCCCGCACTTCAGCCGCAGCGCGGAGCGCAGCCGGCAGCCAGCGCGGTTTCTACCTGCCTGGTGCGCTGCCGAACAGGCTGGTCAGCCGCATCAGCAGGCCCATGTCCCCCGCTACCTTGAACTTGCCGGTCATCAGGGCCTTGGCCCCGTCGAGCTTGCCATCGGCGATGTCTCGCCAGACGGTGTCCGGGGTGGTGATGGTCAACGTGGGGGACGCGGCCTGGCCCGCGTGGTACGTGCAGGTCCCGTTTTCGATGACCAGGTGGTGCGCGCCGGCCTCCTCGCCCGTGATCACGAACTGGATGGTGGCGCGCAGGTTGCCGGCGGCCTGGGCTTTGAACGTGGCCGCCATACCGTTGAACAGTTCTTGCATCGAGAGTGCCATGTTTTGTACTCCTTTCGCATTTGGGATTTGATATTTGATATATGGAATACGTTTCATCGAGTGTTTCTGAGATCGACCCGCACCGCGTGGCTCTCTTCCAGGGCATAGACCCCTTCCAATCCGAGAACGTACGCCGAGTAGGGGGTGATGGTGGCCTGATCGGTTTTCGTATCCCACTGGACGCGGAAATCCATCACGCCGTCGCCGTTGTAGTCAATTTCTTCGTCAATCCGGGCGGGGACGAGGCCCTTGGGCGTCCAGGCCACCTGCACGAACCCCTCGTCGCGCTCGCCGATGAGAGCCTGGAAAACCGGGGTGTAGATCTCCGTCCGGTAGCCGTCGTGCCGGACTGTGTAGGCCACTTCGCCGCCGGTATACCAGGGAGAGATGGTCACGCCTGTGATGGACACGAACGTTTTCATCCAGACTGACGCGCCCATGAAGGTGACCAGGATCACCGGAATACCCAGCGCAGCCAGGAGATAACCGAGGAATGATTTGAGTTTGGACATGGTGGAATCCTTTCGTTATAACCTGACCCTCTGCTCCCCCTTCCCTGGTAGGGAAGGGGGAGCAGAAGGGGTCAGGTCTAAATCATACTTCCCGTCGTGACCAGGCGCAGGATGCGCCAGATGGCCGAGATGAGCATGCCTCCGCCGAAGGTCGCCAGGAAAAGGAACGCCGGGTACAGGAACAACAACCGCGCTGCCAACTGATGAGCGCCCGGGCGCGTGCCCTTGACGTGGTACGAGATCGCCTGCCTGGGGCAGATGTCAATACACTTGCCGCATTTCGAGCAGGAGATCAGCGTGCGCCCGCTGGTCATGCAGGAGTCGTCCAGTGAGAAGGTCGAGCAGTTAGTCACACAATGCCCGCAGTGGGTGCACTTTTCCGGGTCGATGCGCACATCGTACACGTTGACCTTATTAGTCCAGTTTTGCACCGCTCCCAGCGGGCAGAACAGGCCGCATTGGGTGCGACGCCGCGTCAGGATGGGCAGAACCACGACCAGGCTGACGAACAGCGAGACGAAAATGACTGCCTTGATCACCGTCTCGATCGAGGTGATCGCCTCGAACTCGGTCACGGTCTTGAAAGGGCACAGCCACTCGCAGTACGTGGGCGTCAGAGTGATGGCGGAGGTCAATACGATGCCCAGCAGAACGGCGTAGGGCAGGTAGGTCCATTTGCGGTTGATATTTTTGATGACCGGTTTCTTGAGCAGCCGTGAGAACCCGTCGTCCAGGCCGCCGTAGAAGCAGCCCCAACTGCACCAGGCGCGCCCCAACACCAGCGACGCGCCCGTCCAGATCACGATCATTCCGGCCACGCTGGCAAACCCTGCGAGCAAAGAGCCGGGGAAAATGATCGTGCGCGTGAGCGCTGCCGGGATGATGATCATCGGAATAACCAGGTGGCAGAATGGCGTCTCACCGCTGACCATGTTCGCGCCGGTCAGCGCCAGGCTGCCGCGCGTCTCGATGATCGTCGTCATGAAAAAGACGATGAACCCCAAAGCCATCACGACGAACAGCAGCGCCCGGTAGCGGTCGGTGCGGCCGGTCTTGAGCATGAGGAAGAACAGCACGTTGAGAAACACCCACACCAGGAGCGTGGCGAGCAGCACCAGCGATTCCGGCTGGCCCGACGACATGACCTGCCCGAACGTCATCAAGGCAGTCAGCAGCAGCATGGGCAGCGCCAGCAGCAGCGACTTGCCCCAGCCCAACTGGAACGGGCTGGGTTTGCGGGGCTTGGGTTTGAACATCCGTGAGATTGATCGAGCGATAGTAGTCATAGTTGTGCAATGCCTCCTGCAATTTGCATGATCCCTGAATAAAGGTAATACAGCGCCATAATGATTGCGGCATATTTACCGATGATTCGCAGCGGCTGGATGTGACTGAACGCGCCGAGAAACGGAATGGGGACGAAAAAGAGCGACGTGCCGAGGAAGAAGGCGGTGAAGAAGAGTAGACTTGCCAGGAGAGAGCCGGTATAACTGGCATTGGCGAAGGCCGCCAGAAATGGGGGGCAGAGATTCAGTCCGGTGAAGAAACCCAGGGCGACCGGGAAGAGCGCCGGCCAATTTTTCAGCCGCGAGCGCAAGTCGCGCGGGGTAACCACGCACCTCCCCGACAACGGACGGCTGACGACGGACGATAGACGATTGCTTCCAGCCAGTTGTCGTCCGGCGTTCATCGTCGGATTGCGCAGCCCCTAGAAAGCCAGCAGCCCGGCGAGCAGCACGTACACCCCGCCGAAGATCAGTGCGCGGTGGCTGGACGGCCCCAACACCAGCCGGTAGGCCAGCCAGGCCAGCAGTCCGAAAAGCAGATAACCTGCCAGGCGCCCGCCCAAAAACTGAGCCAGCAGCCCCCAATTCTGCCGCGTCCGCTTTCCCTCGCCGAGAAAGAACGGGATCAGCACCGGAGCGCAATATGCCAGGCAGGTGGCGCCGCTCGCCAATCCGAGAATGAAACCTTGCATGTCAGAACTCCTCTCGTGGTCAGGCACTTCCGTAAGTGCCTGGCACGCTGGAGAGAGCTGGGATTCTACGCCCGCTTGCGCAGGATGATCCAGGCGCCGACGCCGATCAGGATGATGCCGCCAGTCATCGGCTTGCAAGTCGAGCGAACGGGGGTGGTAGACTGCGTGTTCATAAGTTCTCTCCTGGTTGGTTTGTTGGTTACGAGTGCGCTGTTGTCATCGCAGTGTTACGGTCATAGGATACAACCAGGAGGGTCATGTGCGCCAGTGCCGAAGGTCATGCGGGGAGTCATGTGACACGCCATCCATAGCGCGGCTCCTGCCGCAACCAAAGGGCTGTCATTGCGAGGGCCTCGCTGTGGCGAGGGCCTCGCCACAGCGAGGAGCGTTGTTTGCGGTTGCGAGGCACGAGGCAAAGCAATCTCTGTCATACGCAGGAGATTGCGGCAATCAAGATTGCTTCGCAAACTACGCTCGCAATGACGCCGCCAAAGATTCTCGCGATCAACGCAAATGTCGCGGGGTAATACTATAGGGTCTTTACAGGTCTCAAGGTTTGGGCGGTGTGAGGGGCGGGAGCTTGCGCACTCGCGCCAGGGTTTGTTCGAGCCAGGCAAGCTGCGTTTCGTAGTGGGCAATGCCGTAATCGAGCGTGATCTGCCATAGTTGGCTGGCGCGTTCCACCCCGCTCTGGGCGGCGTTCTGGTCAATGGCAGCCTGTATCTCCGTGCGACAGACCGCCAGCCGGGCGCGCATGGCGTCCATGCGGGCTTCGAGCAGGGATACAATTTCATCGTTGGATTGGAAGTGCGCGAAGAAAATCTGGATCAGCCAGGCCTCCCGCACCTGTCCTGGCGGCAGGGGTGTGACCAGCCAGCGCTGCAATGCCTCACGCCCGGCGTCAGTGATAGTGTAGACCTTGCGGTTGGGCCTGTCCTCCTGGTGCTCTACTTCCATCGTCAGCAGGCCCTCTTCTTTCATCCGACTCAGGGCAGGGTAAATCTGGCTGAGATTGGCGTTCCAGAAGTGGTAGATGGACTGGTCGAAGTGCTGCTTTAGCTCGTAGCCGGTCATGGGGGAGTAGCTGAGGAAGCCCAGCAAGGCGTGTTCCAGCGACATAGTGGTGTCCTTTACATTGCCTGGGTTTTATAACCCTTGAGATGTATCACTTCTTATCTATAAAAGTCTTGATATATTATATGCCTTCTCTCGTCGTTGTCAAGTCGGCGCAGGTCTTTGTGAGTTACCGTGGAAAAGGGGAAATGTGGGGGTATGGACAGCAGAAACAAAAAGCCCCAACCCGACCAGGCGCCTGTTCCCTTCAAGGGAAACCGCCGGGCTTCGGCGTGGGCTGGTCCTGAGTTCATCGAAGGGCTCAGCCGAACGATTGGGGACTCGTGAACTCATATTTTGGTAGGCGCTCTGGCAACCGAACATCGGCCAGCGCGCCCAACGTGGTCGGATGGCGTTTGTCATGGAAGAAGATGTGGCGTGTGATCCAGGCGACGGCGGCTTCTTTGGCGTGGGCCGGATAGTGGCGGGCGCGCAGGGCCGCGTGCATCTGGTCGAGCAGTTTCGGGGGTTGTGATGGCATCAGCGGTACCTCCGGCGGTTTTAGGGATTTGACACCCGTAGGCCCTGGTTGTATACTGGATTTGTCAGCGGGAGTGGCTGCCAGGCCGGTATTCGGTATTCGGTATTCGTCCGTCTAAAACGCCCAGTGGGGGTATTATACGGAAAATTTCCGTCTAATGCAACTCCTTCGGGGGATTAGACGGATCGTTTCCGTCTAAGTACCCTGGGCGGGGGATTAGACGGATTGTATCCGTCTAAATGCCGTGGGCGGCGGATTAGACGGAAAACTTCCGCCTAAATACTAGTCAGGCCATCCAATGTAACAGTCGTTGTCCCCAACTGGACATATCTTCGCAAATATGCTAACATTGCATTATGGACTGGGAAATCCTCTACTACAGCGATGAAGTCCAGGAAACGATCGGCGCTTGGCCGGTTGGCATTCGCGCCTTCTATGCCAGGATCACCGAGCGCATGTGCGCCTTTGGCCCCAATCTGGGAATGCCGTTTACGGATAGCTTGGGGCAGGGGCTGTTCGAGATTCGAGCGAGGGGCAAGGAAGGCATCGGGCGTGCTTTCTTCTGTACGCTGGTGGAACGCAAAATCCTCATCCTTCACGCCTACATCAAAAAATCACGGAAGACACCGGCAAGGGAACTGGAAGTCGCCCGCAAACGCCTGGCCGAGGTACAAAGACGAGATGGAGCATGGGAGCGATGAAGACACACGATGAAATGCTGCACGAGTGGCGGCAGGATCCGGCGTTTGTCCGTGAATACGATAGTTTGACGCAGGAGTTTGCGCTGTTCGATGAATTGCTGCGCGCCCGGAAGGAAGCAAGGTTAACCCAAGCTGAGGTGGCCGAGATCATGGCAACGCAACCTTCCGTGGTGGCGCGTTTGGAAGCCGGCGGTGGTCGCCTGAAGCATTCGCCCTCGCTGGCTACATTGCAGAAATACGCCGAGGCGGTTGGTTGTCGCCTCGAAATCAAGATGGTGCGTGTTCCACCGCACCGCGCGGCGGCTACTGACGTCCAGCCACAGGTCTAACCCTCGCGTTCCATCGCGCGGTGGGTGGTCAGCACGTCTCGCCGTTGTGGGCGGCGGGTCTCGTTGGGCGGGGTGGTTCCCGGGCGGGGCCTAACATTGCTTCCACCTGACGCCCTGGGCGGCGCGATCAACGACTTGGGCTGGCAAACGGTCGCCACGACTTTGACACCTCCGCGCGACTCTGCTATATTCGGCGCATGACGAATTCTCTCGAAACTACCCGCAATGACCCGCGATCAGCGCATGGGACTGCTGGCCCTTGGCGCCGTTTGCGGGCACAGTTGGCCCTCGGCGCAGGCGCCTTCGACCCCGGCCGCCTGGTTGGCCTGGCGCTCGTCCTCGCCTTTGCCGTCCTCTACCTCTGGACCCTGGACAACGGCCTGCGCCCCGGTGAGCTGGAAGGCGGCGACCTGATCACCCACCAGTACGCGCAGGTCCAGGCCCGGCCCAGCAACGCGCCCGGCTACCCGCTCTACACCATGGGCGGCTGGCTCTGGTTCCGGCTCGGCCGGCTGATCCTGGGACAAGAGCATAATCCGATCCCCATCCTGTCCAGTTTCTCGACCCTGTGGGCGTTGCTGGCGCTGTGGTTGCTGTACCGGTTGATCCTGGAAGTAACTGGCCGTGGCATCACCGCCCACCATGCTGTCATGCTGAGCGGAGTGAAACGCAGCGAAGAATCTCGCTACGCTCAGAGTGACAACAGCGGCAATGGGCCGGTGGCCGCGCTGGTCACGGCGTTCTACGGCGGCACCTACTTCTTTTGGTACTACGCGGTGACCACCGAACAGTACACTTCGGCCGTGGCGTGGACGCTGGCGGTGCTGTTACTGGCGTTCCGCTGGGAGGGCGCCGGCCGGGAAAGCTACCTGCTCGCCATCGCGTTCCTGGCCGGGGTGGGATTGGCGCACATGGTGACGGTGCTGTTCATCCTCCCGCCATTGCTGTGGTTCGTGTCGAGCCGGGATGAAAGAGGCGGCCACGGAGGGCCGCCCGTACCGTTGTTGCGCCGGCCGAAGTTGATTGCGGCCGCGCTGGGGTTGGCCGCGTTGCCGTTGCTGAGCTATGTCTACGTGTACGTGCGCGGGGCGCAACATCCCGAGTGGCGCGGCGTGGGCCAGTGGGCCAGCACATGGCAGTGGTTCTGGAGCTTTCTCTCCACAAGCCAGGGCCGCTCAGAGCTGACGTGGTCCCTCACGCCGTTTTCCACCAAAGAGTTCCCCAGTTTGATCTGGGGCGAGCTGACCTGGCCGGGGCTGGTCGCGGGGCTGCTGGGGCTGGCCGCGCTGGGACGGCGCCGGGCAATCGCGCTCTACGCCACGCTGGGGATTTACCTGGCCTTCTGCTGGGTCGACCGCCTGGGCAACTGGTACCAGGTGATCATGCCGGCCTACGCGCTGCTGGCGTTGGGGATCGCCGCGGGCGCGGATTGGGTCTGGCGAGTTGCCGGCGCAGTGCGAGGCGCACCGCGTAATCCGCAATCCGCAATCCGTTTCCTCATCCTCCTAACCCTTACCATCCTGCTCCTCTACCGCGGCAGCGCCTCCTATCCCCGTGCCGACTCCCGCGACTGGGCCGCGGACACCGGCCTGGCCCCCGGCTGGGCGATCCTGGCCGATGATCCACCGGCGGGGACGGCCGTCCTGGGCACGCTGCCCGAGGCGTTGGCGCTCGATTATCTGACTGAGATCTGGGGCGAGCGGCCCGACCTGCGCGCGGTGACGAGCACAGAGGCGCGGGCATTGCTCGGGGCGGGGCGGCCGTTGGCCATCACCGAGGCGGCACTGCCGTTGGCGCCCGCCGAGGTCAGCCCGGACGCGCACTACAGCGCGCTGGGCCGGACCCTGATCGCGGTGAGCGCGGCGCCGAACCGGGCGTTGCCGGGGGCGGGCACGGAGGCGCCCCCGCGTCCGTGGGGGCCCCTCCAGCCATGGACGCACGACTTCGGCGCGGGGCTGAAGTTAGTGGGGGGCATGACACAGACCCGCAGGATTTTCGAGCAGCCTGCGGGCCTGGACGAAATCGTCGTGATGCTAGTCTGGCAGGCAACAGTCACGCCCGACCGGGACTGGTCTGTCTCGGTGCGCTTGACCCGGGGCGGTCAGGAAATCGCCCAACTGGATCGGCAGAACCCGGTTGACGGCGCGTACCCCATGACCCGCTGGTCGCCGGGCGAGGTGGTGGCCGACGCATACCCATTTGCCCGGCCCGCGGGCGCCGAACCGGATGGCGTCACGGTGATCCTGTATCACCAGACGGCCGACGGCGGTTACGTGAACCTGGATGTGACGGAGTTCATGCTGCGGTAGGGGCGTTCAGCAAACCTGGAGGTTTGACCCGGCGTGGCGCCAGGGTCTACAACTGAAACCTGCCGCTGGCCTGGACCACCTTGTAGCCGAAGTTCGACACGTAGTTTTGTAGCCGGTCGCGCAACCGACGCCAATCATCGCCGTGCAAGATCGCGCGCATGGTCTCCAGGTCGTTCGCCACCGCGCCGGTCAACATCTGGCGCCCTTCACCGTAGACGGTGTACCAGGCTTCGATGGGTTGCAGCCCCAACCGCATCAACCCGGGCGCGAATTCCTGCACGACGAACTCGAAGTAGGGCTGTTCGTAACCGGATATGATGTCCCAGCTCATCAGTAGTTTGATCATTGGCGACCATCCTCTCAAGACCTCTGTGGAAGGGGAGGATACCAGAATCGGGACGATTATGCAAGTCATTGCAAGCCACAGGTACGTTAGAGAAAAAAAGGTATCATGACCACAGATGTGCGCGCGTTGCCTGCCCAATTAGACCAGCCTTTCGCGGCCACGCCGAGCGCGCGTCTGAGCCGCGGCGGGGGCTGGCTCACCTTGATCCTGGCCCTCATCATGCTCGGCAGCATGGCTGAGTCGTTGAACGCCGCCGCGTGGAGCGACGGCCTGGAGATCGTGCAGGCGGCGACCATCGGCGGCGCGTTGCTCGGCTTCCTGCTGGCCCTGACGCGTTGGGACGGGTTCCTTCCAACCTGCTACAGCTTCCTCGCCAGCATCACCTGGATCGTCACGCTGCTGGATCGCGCGATTTTCACCACCCTCAACTTGCACGACAGCGTGTCGGAGTTGGTCCAACGCAACGTCGCCTGGCTGGTAGCGCTGTTCAGCGGGACTCCCAACGCCGACAACCTGATTTTCGTGACGCAACTCTGCTTCCTGAGCTGGTGGATCGGCTATTTCGCCATCTGGAGCCTGATGCGCCACCAGCGCATGTTTCACACCATCATCCCGGCCGGGGTCGCGCTGCTCGTCAACCTCTACTACGCGCCGGTAAACCTGTCCGGCTACCTGCTGCTCTACCTGGTGGCCGTGCTGCTATTGGCGATCCGCATCGAGCTGGCGCGCAACGAGACGCGCTGGCAGATCGCCCAGATCCGCTACGCTCCGGACATCTACCTGGATTTCCTGCGGGCCGGGGTGATCTTCGCGGCCTTCGTGATCGCGCTCGCCTGGACCATGCCAGACATCGCCAATCGCAGCAACCTGGAACATCTGCTCCGCCCGTTCGAGGGGTCGTGGAGCCAGGTTGAGGACACGTGGGCGCGCATGTATCGGGCGCTGAACTATCGCGGGGAGACGCCGGCCAGCGCCGCTTTCGGCAAGACTATGACACTCAGCGGACCGGTGGCCTTGACTGACCGGCCGATCTTCGAAGCGGAGACACCGATCCACACCTATTGGCGCGCGGTGGTGTTCGATACTTATACCGGCGAGGGTTGGCTCAACACCGATCAGGAAGTGGCCACGCTGGAGCGTAACGAGCCGCTGGACGAGCCCGTCTTCTACGCATCTCGCGAGATCACCGCGACCTTCTTCCCCCTGGAAAACGGCCAGGAGGTCGTCTTCGCGCCCCCCCAGCCCCTGCGCGTCACCCTGCCGCTCACCGTAGATCGCAGCCAGGTACCCCGGGGCGAGGATGATGCGGGCAAAATGACCGTGTCACGGATGCGCAGCCGGCTGACCCTGGCCCGCGGCAGCAGCTATCAGGTAGCGGCCGCCGTCTCCGTGGCCACGCCCGAGGAATTGCGCACGGCCCCGGCCATCTACCCGGCATGGATCATCCGGCGCTACATGCGGTTGCCCGAGGCCCTGCCCGAACGCATCGTCAGTCTGGCGCAAGAGATCACAGCGCCTTACGACACGCCCTACGACAAAGCCAGCGCGGTGGAGGCGTACCTGCGGGAGTACACTTACAACCAACAGATCGCCGCGCCGCCCCCAGGATGGGATGGCGTGGACTACTTCCTGTTCGACATCAAGGAAGGCTATTGTGACTACTACGCCAGCGCGCTGGCCGTCATGCTGCGCGCGGTAGACATCCCAACCCGTCTCGTAGTCGGTTACACGCCGGGGCAAACCGTGCCCCCGCCGGAGGACGACCCGGCTGCGCGGCCCAAGTATCAGGTACAGGAACGCAACGCCCACGCCTGGGTCGAAGTTTGGTTCCCCACGTTCGGCTGGATCCAGTTCGAGCCCACCGCGTCGGAACCTTTGCTGGCGCGCCCCCAGCCCAGAACCACCGACGCGGCCGCGGCAAACGACAACTTGCGTTCTCCCGATACCCCGGAAGAGGACGACCTGCGACCCGAGCGCGGCAACTTACTGCCCCGGGGGGACACAAGGACGCCGGGATTTGCCGACTGGGTGCAAACCCACCGCGCGGGGCTGATCGTGGGAGTTTTGGCCGTGATCCTGTCCGTGGCGGGCGGGCTATGGCTACGTCGACAACGACTGGCCTTGCTTGCTGACCCAAACCTGTTGGGCCGGCTGTTCGGGATGATGGAGACGTGGGCGACTCGCCTGCGGATACCCTGGCCGGCCAGCCACACCCCGCTGGAGCACGCCGCAGCGTTCAACCAGGCGCTGCCGGAGGCCGAGCCGACCGTCAATCGCGTGACAACGCTGTTCGTGGCTCAACAGTACGGACGTCAACGGCCCCCCGCCGACGCCCTGACAAGCACCGCCGAAGAATGGGAGCAACTCCGACCGCTATTGTGGAAACGTTGGCTGCGCCGGCTGGTAGAGCGTCGTTCGTTATAGTATTACTCCGCGTCATTTGCGTTGATCGCGAGAATCTTTAGCGGCGTCATTGCGAGCGCAGTTTACGAAGCAATCTTGATTGCCGCAATCTCCTGCGCATGATAGAGATTGCTTTGCTTCGTACCTCGCAACCGCAAACAACGCTCCTCGCTGTG
>PHCA01000386.1 GCA_002842085.1 Chloroflexi bacterium HGW-Chloroflexi-1 | reverse complement strand
TGCGCGACCGGCCTCAGCCCGGTTCACCGGGCGCTGCTCAGTAGCACGAGCCATTCATGGTCGTGCGGGCGTGGCCGACGAGACAACTTGCGCATTACCCGAATAAGATCTCCTCCATTCTCTCCAGGCAGAGAAGTTGCAGGCTTAACGGATGTCCCTACGATCCGAACAGGAATCGCACGGTGTTCTCGCTGACCTGGTCGCGCTGCGCCGGTGTGAGCGCGTCCAAAGCCGCCTTCTCTTGTTCATACGTCCCCTTCAGCCGAAACTCGCGGTACACGCCCTCGCCCTGTAGCCGGCGAGTGATGTAGCTGTAATAGGGCGAATCGCTGGCCCAGAGCATCGTCGTGGGGTAACGCTCGACAAGCGCCTGGAAAACACGCGTGTGATCGCTGTAGTCCAGGTCCAGCATGGCCGCCGACTGCTCGGCCCGGAACAGCTCGACCTGGATCTTCAGGGCGGCGGTGTCAACCCAGGCGTTGGGCAGGCCGGCGGCGTGGTCCAGCGACTCCCGGTGGCATCCTACGCAGTGGGCCAGGCAGAAACGCAGCTCCGGATGGCGCTCGGCGACTGTGAGGATATCGGCGGCCTGCGAGAACGGGTCGGTGGGATCAGTCGTGGCGTGGAAGAGGATCGGCCAGTTACGCGCCGCACAGAATGCGAGCAACGGGGCGCCCACGCCGAGCAGCGCCAGGGCCTTCGATTGCGCCATCAGCGGATGGATCTTGACGCCGTAGATGGGGAACTCCTGCTCGAGCTCTTCCAGGCTCGCGATCTGCTCGTCGATCAGCCGGCCCGGGTCAACTGAGATGAACGGCAGAAACCGGTGGCTGTGCTCGGGGCAGAATTGGTGGACGTCGGTCAGCAACAGCCGATTCTCACGCTCGTAGGGCACGCGCGAGATCGGTCGGGCGGCGGGCCGCAGCTCGCCGGTTTCGATGATGGTCGGCAGGTCGTAGTAGAGCGCCGGCGAGATCGGAAAGACCACGCCGAAATCAACGCCGTTGGCCTTCT
This sequence comes from Chloroflexi bacterium HGW-Chloroflexi-1, assembly GCA_002842085.1. Classification (GTDB taxonomy): domain Bacteria; phylum Chloroflexota; class Anaerolineae; order CG2-30-64-16; family CG2-30-64-16; genus CG2-30-64-16. Next base: position 271 of record PHCA01000386.1, on the reverse strand, counting down.
GCCGGTAGGCCAGGTCCTCGGCGCTGGAACAGTAGGGGAAATTGATCTGCGCGGCCTCGCGGAGCGCGATCCCGATGTGCGAGTGCGCATCGATGACCTTTCCTGCCAGGTCTTCCCGATGCAGGTGTTTCTTTGCGATCATGCTAGCCTCAGCTTTCTGCCTGGTAACTATCTCGACAATGTTAGATTCGCGGCTCACCTGGTCCGCCGGAGGCTAAAAGCCGTCCGGCTACGAGGTGAAAGCCTCTCCGAGGCTGGCGACCAGCCCCAG
>PHCA01000385.1:820-2836 GCA_002842085.1 Chloroflexi bacterium HGW-Chloroflexi-1 | reverse complement strand
CGCGCTGGGGCGGCCCGCGGCCCGGTACTCGGCGACGACCTCGGCGACGGTGCGTTCCGGCTCAAGGAGGGCAAAACGCGCCTGGGGCACACCGAAGAAACCGGCCAGCTCGGCGCACACCGCCTCGAGTGCGGCCGGCACATCCTCGGCCGCGACGGTGTGGGCAATCACCCGGCTAAGCAGCGTCACCTCCTGCAGCCGGCGTTGCGCCTCCCCAAACAGGCGAGCGTTATCGATGGCGATGGCCGTCTGGTCGGCCAGCAGCGTGAGCACTCGCAGCTCTTCCTTGCTATAGGTGTGCGGTTCGGTGAAAGTGGTAGTGAGCACCCCCAACACCCGGTCAGCCCGCTTAAGGGGGAAGCCAGCGATAGCCCGCAGGCCCCACTCCCGCGCTTCGGGGGTTGCGAAAAACGGGTGCCGGGCAGCATCGTCGATGACTATGGGCTGGCCCTCGCGGGCCACGGTGGCCGTGAAACCGGCGCGGCGCGGCGCCTTCATTGTCAGCTCCCGTCGCCCATCTTGCCACAGCCCGGAGCCGAAGGTGAAGGTTTCGCTCGCCTCATCGTAGAGGTAGATGTGGCAATTGGTGGCTCTCACCAGCGCCAAAGCACTTTCGGTGATGCTATCCAGCACGGCGGACAGATCCAGCAAGGAGGTAAGATGCAGGCTGATGCGCTGCAGTTCTTCCAACTCTGTCACGCGCTGCCGCGCCTCCCCGAACAGGCGAGGCCGATGACCTTGCCCTTGACCACCAGCGGGGCGCCGATCCAGCCGCGCACAAAGGTGGTCTCTCCAGCAGCCTGGAATCGCTCATCTTCCTGGGCATCGGTCAGGGTCACCGGCTGTCTGGTGCGCAGCATCTCCTGGAAAAGCACGTCTTCTGTGACGGGGATCGCCACCTGCATGGTTCGTGCTATGTCGGGAAAGCCCCGGCCAGCCACCACCCGTAGGGCAGCCTGCCCCTTCACTGTGTTCAGAGCCTGCCCTGAGAGCAGCGAAGGGGCAAGCTCTGGGCCTGCCGAAGGGGCTGAGACCAGCATCACCGAGGCGCTGTCGTATGGAACGACCTGGGCCAGGTGTTCGAGGATGAGGTCGAGAACCTGCTTTGGGTCGAGTGTGGAGCTGAGGACTGCCGCCACCTGGCGCAAGGTATCAGCTATGTGCCGTCTCTTTTGTTCGGTCTCGTACAGCCGGGCGTTCTCGATGGCGCTGGCGGCCTGGTCGGCGAAAACCTCCAGTTCCTGCACCATTTCCAGCGTGGGGCGCTGCCCATCGACCGGATTGTCGGGAGAGATAAAACCCAGGATGCCCTCGTGTCCCTCGATGGTCACCAGCAGTATATCGTCCGGGTGCCAGCCGCCCGGCTTGAGCTCCGGGGCCGGCACGGTGACGATGAGTTCGTCGGGATAATCGGCGATAGCGGCGCGGTGCTGATGGTCGATATAGTAGGAATGGCTGATACGGAACTCGTCGCGCAAGATACCGAGTTCCTCAAAGGGCGTTGGTGGGAGGGCCAGGGTGCGGGCCACCGTCTCCGCATCGTAACCAGCCATCGCCACCGGGCGGCTGGTTTTGGTCTCACAGTCGCGCAGGGAGAAGATCACCTGCTGCCAGCCCAGATCTTCCACGATCGTCTGGCAGATGCGGTTCAGCGTCTCTGACAGATCCAGGCTGAGACGCAACTGGCGGCTCAGTTCGAGCAGACGAGCATACCGTGCCACCCGTTGCTGCTCGCGCTCGTACAGCCGGGCGTTCTGGATGGCGATGGCCGCCTGGTTGGCAAAGGCGCTGACGGCCGGCACATCTGCCTCCGTCAAGCCAACGCCGCTGACGGCCAGCACTCCAAGCGTCTCGCCGCCGACCGTCAGCGGAGCGACGATGCCCTGCTCCAGGCCCAGCAGGGCCGCCAGCCGGGAGGCCAGCGGGCGCAACGGCTTGGGCAGAATCTTGGCCACTTCTTCGGCGGTCCGGTCACTGAAGGCAGCCTCTCCTTCAGCGATGATCCGCTCGACGAGG
>PHCA01000385.1:0-775 GCA_002842085.1 Chloroflexi bacterium HGW-Chloroflexi-1 | reverse complement strand
GTCGGGCGTGTGGGCGCGCTGCACGGCCTGGGCCGCCTGGCTGAGGGCCAGCAGCAGGCGCTGGCCTCGGGCCGTCTCCTCCAGCGAGTGACGCAGCGCCTCCTCCGTGTGCTTGCGCTCGGTAATGTCCTGTAGTGTTTCAATGGCGGCTATTGTTTTTCCATTAGCGTCGCATATGGGCGCAGCATCGAATGCTATATACCTGTTTTTGCCGCCCAGATTGGGATACCAGCCTTCAGCGCATAATCCGTCGGGTATGAGAACGGACTTTGCATAGACCTTGTAAAGGTTGGCCATATCATCGAACTTACTGTCAATAATTATATCTGAAACACAGGGACGGCGATGATCATAGAAAGCCTTCCAGTGATCATTGGCGCCCATCAAATCCTCTGATTTTATTCCAGTCAGGTCTTCACATGCCTTGTTCCAGTAAATAACGTTATGTTTCGAGTCTATCACAAAAGTGGCTACCGCAGAACTTTGAAGCATGGATTCTATAAACTTGTCTTTTTCCTTTAATGCTTCCTCCGCCCGCTTGCGCTCGGTGATGTCCTTCCCCGTGCCCATACTTGCCACTCTACCTCGATAATCAACCAGTCCGACAGTCACATTGACAAAGACTCTGGTCTTTCCATCCTTGTGCAGCATCCGAAATTCGCATTCCCTGGGGACGTCTTCCCCGGCCTGCCTGCGCCGGTAGCGATCGGCAACCATCTCCAAGTCCTCTGGCGCAACGAGTTGGCGGAAGTCCATCCCGGTGATTTCCTCCACC
>PHCA01000053.1 GCA_002842085.1 Chloroflexi bacterium HGW-Chloroflexi-1 | reverse complement strand
GTCCGGCTGCTGGCCGATGTCGTGGACCGTTCACGTAGCGGATGATGCCTTGCTTGTCAACCACGAAGATGGCGCGCTCGCTTTCACTGTCCGAGCGGAGGACGCCGTACAGGTCGGCCACCTGGCCGTGCGGGTAGCAGTCGCTGAGGAGCGGGTAGGTGATGCCGCCGAAGCTATCGCCCCACGCCTTGGTATTCAGGTAAGCTTTTGGGGTAGCGGGACACCCCAGCCTGAACGCCGGGGCATACGAGCCGTCTTAAGCTGCGACGTTCAGGTTGCAGTGTCTCATCAACCCCAATCTTTATCTGACAGACTATAGATGGGATCACTGCTCAACCCACTCGGGCGAGTGGAACAGAGCCTGCACAAGTATAAGGCCGGATGGCCAGCGTGTCGGTATGCCCGGTGCCCAAACACAGGGGCATTCTATCACGGTCTGGCGGCCTCACGTATCAAGCGGTTCGGCTCGGTCGGAGACCGGCCCCAGCCACCGCTGCTCAAGCCGGTCTCTGACCGTGCGGGCAGGCTCGGTCGGAGACCGGCCCCAGCAACAAAAACACATCAGAGACCGGCCCCAGCGGCGATGAGTTTGTGCGCCAGCCAGTCGCCAATGCCGGCCAGGTCTTCGGTCGGCAGATAGTGACCGGCGTGGGCGTCGAACAACATGCGCGCCTGGCCGGGGAACTCGTCGTCGCCGGCCCAGAGCAGGACGGCCACGGCCAGCCGCGGCAACGCCTGGAACCGGAAGCTGGCGTCGGCCAGATCGAGCGCCGCGCCGCCGAGCGCGGTCGCGGCCTGCCGAAAGCCGGTCACGTCCGCGCCGAACCGCTGGCTGATCTCCCCCTCTGCATGGTCCGCGAACGCCTGGGCGTAGAAGAGACCGTCGGGCAGCTCGCGGAAGCTCAGCCAGCGGTCGGCCGGCGCCGCGCCATCCGCAATGAGCAGATAGTGCAGCAGCACGATGGTGATGGAGATATGCGCGGGTTTGCCCTCGGCCGTCGTCGCCGCGCCATCGGGGTGCGTCACCCGATGCGGCCGGCCGAAGTAGGGGACGACGATGCCTGCCGGCGTCACGTCGCACCCGGCCAGCGCGGCGCAGCGCGCTGGCTCGGCCGCGGCCCACCCGGCGCGGGCGCGATCGAGCGCGAGTTGGAAGCGGCGATTGGGGTCAAGCTGGGACATCGTTTACGAGATCGCGGGACGTTGGGCAGTCTGACGTCCAACTGCATTCGCCAGCACCACGTTGATGAGTTGATTCAGGCTCACGCCTTCGGCCTCAGCGTTTTTCGCCAGTTGCCGGTGTAGCGAGCGCGGTACGCGCACCACGAACTTGCCGCTATAGGCCTCGGCTGGACGTGGTTCAGGAATGGGAATGCCGGTCTCAAGCGCCACCTCGATCCAGGCCTGCATGGCATCTTGGATCATGGCCATGGCCTTCTCCGGCGTGTCTCCCTGGCTGGTGCAACCGCGCAGTTCCTTCGCCCGTACAAACCAGCCTTCCTCCGGATCGCGTTCAAGCTCGATCGTATATGGCAGGTTCATGTAGTATTCGAGCGTCTTGTCCATTTTGCGCTCCCATCTTTTGCATACAGTGTACTTTCCTGCTCCGCGCGTCCCGCCGAATCGCGGTGCTCCGGAATCATTCATTCTTGCTGAGTTCGTCCAGGATCTCCAGCGTCTCTTTGACGGCTTCGCTGTGAACGTGGGCTTCATGCTTTACGACGGTGATCAGGTAGCCGTCCCGCGTATACACGTAATGGCTTGAGCCTCTCCGCGGTTGCCGGCGCTCAAACCCGTGCCAGGTCAGCAACAAGTCGAGTTCCTCAAAGCGCACGCCCTTGGGGTTATTGCGAATTTTTTCTAAGAGTTTCTCTTGTTTGCTCATCGCTGACCTCAACGAATGATACTATATGTGGTACTGCATGTCAAAACGAAACATGGCCCGGATTGCGTGTTACGTGCTCCGTAACTGGCTTAACCGATTACGTAGCACGTATCACGCAGTAGGTCACTGCCTCGGCGACGTATACTCCCCTCCAATCAGCTCCCGCGCGATGATCATCCGCATGATGTTCATGCCGCCCTCCGCGCCGATGGAGTAGGAGCGCACTCCGCGGATGCCCATTTCGATGGGGTATTCCTTGGTGTAGCCCATCGCGCCCAGCCAATTGGCGACCTCGTTCAGGGTCTCGAAGGCCATGATGGGGGCGCGCAGCTTGGACATGGCAGCGTACAACGCCACCTCTTTGTGTTTAAAGGCCCCCTTGCCATATAGCTCGTCGGCCATCCACGCGGCCTTGTAGGTCAACAGGCGGGTGGTCTCGATGTCGGTGAAGCGTTCGGCCGCGGGGAAATGGATGCCCTGATAGGTGGCCAGCGGCTTGCCGAACGCCACCCGTTGCTTGATGTAGTCCACGCCCATCTGCAGGCCCGCCTCGGCCGCGCCGACGCAGGTCGCGCCGATCAGGATGCGGGCCAGGGTGAAGCCCTCCATCGCATAGTAAAAGCCGCGGTTGGCCTCGCCGATGAGGTGTTTATCGGGCAGCGGCAGATTCTCCATGTTGAAACCGCCGGTCGAGATGCCCTGGCGCCCCCAATCCTCCACCAGCGTGGTGGTGACGTGGGGATTGTCCTTGAGTGGCACGGCGAAGAACGAGAAACCGCGATGATCGGCGGTCGGATCGGTGCGCACCAGCGTCATGTGCACGCCACCCATAGCCAACTCTTCGCGAATGCCGCTGATGTACATCTTCTCGCCGTTGAGCAGCCAGCCGTCCGCGGTCTTCTCGGCCTTGCAGCGGGTGGCGCCCTCGATATCGGATCCACCGCCCGGCTCGGTGGTGGCGATCCCCAGGAACGCCTTGCCGGCCGTGACTTTGGGCAGGATTTCCTGCTTCAGCTCGGGTCTGGCGTACAGGTCGAAGACCTTGCCCCAGGCGGCCTGGACCAGGTACATCACCGGCAGCGCCAGGCTGATCTCGGCCCGGCCCAACTCTTCGGCGGCGATGGTGGCCAGGGTGACGTCCATGCCCATGCCGCCGTATTCCTCGGAGACCGTGGGGGCCAGCAGGCCCATCTCGGCCATAGCCTTGATCAGGTCGGCGGGGATGTGACCGGTGGTGTCGATCTCGCGCGAGCGCGGCGCGATCTTTTTCTGCGCGAACTCGCGCACCGTGCGGCGCCACATCTGTTGTTCTTCAGTCCAACCGAAATGCATGTACTTCCTCCTTGAAGTGAATGGTGATGTGGATTGCGGTGGCAGGGTTGCCGTCTCGGCGCAGGCCGGGGCCAGCGACGAAGCCTGCCGATGGTTGGGTCTAGCACCAATACGGTACAGATAAGCCTGGACTAGAGCCTTCAGGCGGGGCGCCTCCGGCTGAAGCCTCGATTCCGGAACACTAACTGAACCGGATTGGGTCTGGCACCTCATTTTGGCCGTTTCGTGGTCTTGACAAGGCAATGTCATTAAGATAAGGGAACTAGCCCAGACCTGACAGGTTTTCGAGGTCACTCTTCAACATATATCCACCTCTAATGAGACCGAATTCGGCTTGAAACGCTACTTCGGGAAACCTGTCAGGTCTTAACTTAATGACATTGCTTGACAAGGGGATCAACCTTATTGGGATCAACTGCACTTCTTGAAAAGGTAGTTACTGTTTAAGTATTCCTTGGGGATCTCCTTCTCGCGAGGAAGATATATAGCTGCCGGAATGTGCATACCAGATAGATACTTGCACATTAGCGGGCCGACATCTTTCCAATCTAAGCCACCTAGCCCACAGCCAAGAGCAGGTACAGCCAGAGATTCTATTCCTTTGGCTTTGTAATTGTCAAGCAACCATTGCAAGCCCCGTTCGATGCCAGCTATATCAGAATTTTCACGCCAAGTTCTCTTCGTAGGGAACAGCAGAAACCACTTGTTCGTGTTGAGATTGGGGAGCGATAGTGGATCATCTGCCAGTTGTTCGTCCACAAAAGATTCTCTCATATAGAGATATGGTTTGCCCATTTGTAGCTTCTTAGATCGACATGCATCTTGATAGACTACATAAACATCGGGGAATTGATACTTGGCTCTCGATGCCAGACCTTTGCCCATAATCCCTACCGTGTTTACGCTGACCGTCAATGTTTGCATTGTCGAGAAGAACATATCTCCTTCGACAAGGGAGATATGTTCAGCTATCGCAGCGCGCCAAATCGGCTGGAAAAACATATGAGGCTCTGGTATGATTGGAGCGTCAGTCTGTAGCTCGACCCTGAGTCGTTCAGCAACAGAATGACTTGCAACGTAGATCGCCTGGATTAGATCGGATCGAACAAGATCAGGTACGAGACATTCTGCCATTATCTTTCTCTTGGATCCATCGTCAGCATTCCACCATTCGTTGCTGATGATGTTCCATGTTTCGTATACTGCTTTGAGCCCCTCTTTAGCGGGAAGTATGTCCGATGGAGCACTGGCTGCGTTCCCAGTTGATATGAAAACGCCGGGTTGTTTGAGTACATCGGGACGTACATCGATAATGGCGACATCCTGCTGGTCTTTCTCGCTGAGAACCCTGTAGAGCATGGGGTTCCGAGGTTGAAAGTAGAGATTTGCAAAACTCCAAAGGCTCTTGCCATTTGGAGTCAGCCTCTTACGTCGATTAGATACAATCTGCGCGTTATAAATCGGCGTAAACTGAATTTCTTTCTCCTCGACTAAGCCGTGAGAGAGAATGCCATTTCGGAGGATAGATTTCAGGTTATCGACATGAGTGATATAAACAAGTCCCTTGATGTCTGCTTTAGGCATGACGAGCCTCCTGAGGTATCTTCTCAATTTTTCGGGGAATCGCTCGCGGTGGCCGGTCTGTGACCGAGCCATCGGTGGCTCGGTCACAGACCGGCCACCGCGTGAGAAACCCGGTTTGTGTCGTGATTACACTGCCGATTCGAGCGCGCATGGGCCGAGCGAGCACTTGCCGCACACATCGGCCGTGCCCAGATGCGCGAATTGCTGAGTAATGTTCAACAGGCGTTCCCAGCAGCGCTGCTTGTCGATGGCGCCGGCCTCGCTCAGCGCGGCCACCGGGCAGGCGTGGATGCACTCGACGCAACTGCCGTCGTAGTAGTAGAGACAGCGCTCTACCGGCTCGGCCCTGGTGACCGGCAAGTCCGCGTCGAGGACCAGGCTGCCGAAACGGCCCGCGCATCCTGCGTCGGTGATGACCAGGTGGTGCAAGCCGAAGCTGCCCAGCCCCGCGATGACCGCGACGCTCTTGTGCGACCAGCGGCTGACCAGGGTCACGGGGTCGAAGTTGTGGGTGGCGGGCATGGTCGCGGCCCGGACGCCGTAGCCGGCCAACGTCTCGATCAGCCGGGCGGTGATGCCGTTGATCAGCGCGTTGGTCTCGACGTAGGCACGCGCCCATTCGGTCGCCACCTTCTCGCGATGCGCCATGTTGGCGATGACCACGCCGCATTCAAACGGCAGGAAGAAGGAGACCACGCTTCGAGCGCCGGGCAGCAGATCCGCAGGCAACAGATGGGTCGGCTCGACAAGGCGTTGGAGGTCCGCGAAGCGCGGATCGGAGGCGGCTGCAAAACCGACCAGGGGCGAGCGATGCCGCGTCATGATAGCGGCCTCGATGACTTCTCGGTGGATGGTTGCAGTGATCAGTTTGGCGAGTTGCGCTGGGCTCACGATCCCTCCAGGTCAGTAGGACTGCTGTGTCCGGCCGGTTACGTTGACCAGTGTACCACAGCTTGCGGTGGGAAGGCAATCCGTTTTCCGACGCTTTTCAACTTCAGGCAGGGATTTCCAATCCTTGAGACCGCGCCAGGCTGGGCAGATACACTACCCGCCGCCGATGACCTGGGCCAGCAGCGCCAAACCGGTGACGAGCAGAAACAGGTTGATGTACTTGTCGTAGCGCTTCTCCGGGATCACCCGGCTGAGTAACGTGCCGGCTACCACGGCCAGCGCGATCGGGACCAACGACAGCGTGAAGAGGCGCAGCACCTCAGGCGTCCACAGCCCGGCCAGCCGGTGGCTGACCAGGATGATGACGCCCGTGAGTAGGAAATAGCCTTGCAACGTGGCCCGCATGCCCTGGGCGGACCAACCCCGCAGCGTGCCGAAGATGATGATGGGCGGCCCGTTGGTGTTGTACGCGCCGCCGAGGATGCCCGCGACGAACCCGACGACGTACGAGAGCCGGTCGTCCTGCAGGGTGATCAGCCGCGGCTTCAGCAGGTTGTACGACGAAAATCCGATCGTGAGAAACGCCAGCACGACCTTGACCAGCGCCTCGTGCGAGCCTTTGAGGAACCAGAGGCCGATGGGGATGCCGATCAGCGAAGAGAGGGTCAGCCGCCAGGTGTCGCCCAACTGGACGCTGCGCCATTCGGTCGCGAGCATGGCCAGGGCGACCAACGTGCCGACGAGCGCGATCAGCGGCGTGGCAACCCGGACGCCGATCACCAGCGCCAGCAGCGGCATCGCGATCAGCGCGTTGCCGAATCCGAACACGACGCGGACCAGGGTAGAAAAGAGGATGATGGCCAGGACGATGATGATGGTGGGTTCGATGTGCAAGGTCACTCCAACGCGGGGCCTTCCGGCTCGGCGACGTTTGATCAAAACAGGACAAACATATGTCCAAGAAGCTTCTGACCAGTGCAAGAAAACCAGGTCTCCTAAAGAAACCCGGTTTCTGGTCAGTGATGGTAGTCGCTTCACGCGGCTACCGCTGGGGTCGAGACCTCGATCACCGGCCTGGGAAGAAGGCCGTGCTTCTTCACGATCTCCGGCACTGCCTTCGGCCAGGTGGCGGCTATCACGTGCACGCGGTTCAGGCCCTCGATGCGGCGAGGATTTACACCGGACAGGCCGGCGCGGCGCTACACGTCCCGCACATCCTGCACGCGGATATCCGGCAGATTGTTAAGAGTCTCGATCAGCTTTTCTTTAGGAACGTTAGTGACCTTGAACAGGGAAGCCCAAATGCTCGGATCCGCTGTGGGGTAGGTCACGAACCCAGACAAGTAACCGCCCTTTTCGGCGATCGCTGTGCTGATACGCGCCACTTCACCGGCGCGATCTGGCTGTAGGACAGTCACGCGCAGGCCGGCACGCCGGGCGCCCAGCAGATTTACCATCGCGTTGAACAGGTCATTGTCGCTAATGATCCCCACCAATTCACCATCCCGCATGACCGGCAGGCAGCCGATCTTCCGGTCGGCCATGATCCGGGCGGCTTCCTCGATGGCCATGTCCTCGCCGATGGTGATCACGTCCTTGACCATGATGTTGCGCGCTTTGATCTTGGCCAGAACGTAGTTGATCACAAACGGGCTGAACTTCTTGACGTCGGACGGGACGGCTTGCGTCAGCGCACGCTGCGTGATCAATCCCACCAGCGCGCCATCGGCGTCCAGAATCGGCAGGTGCCGGATGCTGTGCTCCTGCATGAGCGCTTGCGCTTCTGTGACCGGCATCTCGGGGCGCCCGCAGACGGGGTGCGGCGTCATTTGATCCTTGACTAGCATATTTCCTCCACTTCCTCCAGCTTTGTCGGCCATAGACCTGGCTGCCCCGACCGACTTGAGAGACCCGACGCCTGCCAGGATGTAAACCCTTTCGTGGAGGCCCAGATCGCGTACTCGGGCCATGTAGGTCTTGAAGCGTTCCAGGTTGTAGATGAGCTGGGTCTGCACGAAGCGCGCGCCCGCGGCGACCTTCTTGCCCAGCCGCAAAGGCCGATAGTCAAAGGGCGGTGCGAAGGGGTTGGCAGCGGCCCCGAGTAGCGTAAAATGCACTGCCCGCACAACTGGCAATTGAACACCAGCTTCTTGCCCAGATCCTCCGCTGGCAGGATGATCCGCGCGCTCCGCTCGTAGCCCCCCCGGGCGAACAGTGGAGTCAGTCGATGGAGCGCCCACTCGGCGAACTGCCACATCTTCTCCAATGCATGTGGCCTGTCTTGTATTGCGCGTCTGAGACTCATTGTTCCTCTACAACAGGATGGTGACCACGGCCGAGAACTTATCGTTTACCAGGTCGCTGGTTTCGAGAACGTGCCGTGGCTGTCGGTCAGCGTCGGTGGGAACTGGCTACGTGCCAGCACACGTGAACGAATATGTTTGATGAAGGTGACGTGCGGTTGAAGCGCGACGCTGACGTGTTTCTGCGGGTTGAGCAAGCCAACAGGCTTACCAAGATCCTGAACTACAAACCGGATCGGCAGCAGCAGATCGGAATCGTTGGACACAATCACTGCCAGCTCGAAGTCATTTCGGAAGCCATCTACCAGCAGATGGGTCGCCAGGTTGACGTCGGAACCCTTCTCCTCAGTCTTGAGCACCCTGGCGTAGCCCGTGCCGACCGGCGACAGCGGCATCTTCACTTCATGCGTCAAGAAGCTGCCCAGGATGATCTCCAGATTCGGAACGGTCCGCAATGCACGCCAATAGAGCTCCTGACGCAACGGCTTGTCCAGGTCGCCGGGGCGGGCGTCCACCAGGGCGGTGAAGTACTTGATCCGGTTGATCTGATCGCGAGGCAGAAGCATCCGGCATATGGCTGCCATGTCCAGCCAGCGAAAAGGCGTGCCCTTGACCGCGCCATAATACAGGTTGAACCCGTCAACGTAGATGTTGGTCTTCATCTTTGTGTCTCAAAAAAACACAGAAGCCGCCCCGCAGTGCGGGACGGCTTCGCACCCGTTCGCCGAAAGGCTACCGGGGGGACTGACCCTATTATCCCGCAACTGCCTCGATTTGTCAAGAGTGGATTTTTGGGTTTGTCACTCCTTCGCTTCTCTCAGAGCCTGCCCTGAGTGCAACGAAGGGACAAGTTCTGAGCGGGTCTGTCGCAAGCCTGGCGTCGCGGCGAGACACCAGCGAAGAGTCTTCATTCTGTGAGGAGATGCTTCGCTGAACTCTCGCTGCGGCGGACTTTGGCTTTCTGATCCGCTCAGCATGACAATTTCCACGCCTACTCAACCTTATACGCCTGCACCACCGTCCGCTCGCCGCCTTGATCGTCCTGCACCGACTCCTGAAACGGCAGGCGGATGGTCGGGTAGGCGTGCTGGAACTTGGTGACCTGGACCTCGCGGCGCCGCGTCTCCACCTCCCAGCCCAGCGGCGCCTCGGCCACCGGCACCGCGCCGAAACGCATGGGCAGTTGGAAGTGTTGCTTCTGCTCCGGGATTTGCGCCTCATCGGCCGCGGGCGGCTCGATAAAGGAGATTTCGGCGCCGCGAGCGATGACCTTGGGGCCATCAGATGAGGTGGTAGGCTGTGGGGAATTGAGTTCGAGTTCTGTCCAGGAAGTCTCCCAGGTTCAGAGCAGAGAGGACAGCCTTATGTTCAGGGAAATAATTGACAACGATGACGGCCAGGACGTAGTCCAACGACACGCGAAATGTGCCGTAGTGCGGACCATCATGCTTGCGTAGCTCAGGGGGAAAGCCTTCCAACCGGTCTATGCTCTCTTTCTGCGCGCCCACGTGCAGGTGGCAGTATGGCTTCCTGATTTGCGTCGCCGCGTCAATCGGGGAGTCCTTGTCACCAGGCGGCTGCGGTGTCTGCTCCATCTCGTAGAAAAAGAAGAACCCCGACGGACGCTGATATTCATACCCATACCTGATCGCCTCGACGCGACCACCTTCCTCGATCAGGGTCTCCATCCCGCGCAGGATCGAATTGTCGCAGAAAGTGACGCCGTACTCCAGGATTGTCTGATCACGTGCGGGGGTTGATGTGGGTCCTTTGGTGGAGACAGCAATCGGCTCCAGGTGGGTATAGAACAGCCCCTTCATGCGGTTGGCGTACTTACCGACGCTGGGTTCCTGAATCAAGGACATAGTCAGATCAAATAGCGTTCGCGCCACGCTTCCCACAAAGCGGCCCAGCGCAGGGCATCTATCCCGCATGCAGGCGCCAGACCGGCCTGCCACAGATCGTAAAACGCCTCTGAAGTCATGCCATACTGCTGTTCTAGCATTCGCAGCTCGCGCGCCAGCTCCTCCCGTGCTCTAATCGCCGGAATTGTCTCGTTTTCGCTGGCAGTGCTTGCGCCGTTTGACCCCGATATTCGGATACCATCGCCCGGCGCGGCAGTGCTTGATGCGCCCAATAATGTGTCGGGATTCATGTGGTCTCCGTCCCTTCACTGCCCGAAAGACGCTTCACCAGGTTATCCGGCAAGAAGATCTCCTGGAATTGCTCGCCATACGCCTTCAGATACCTTTGCAGCAGGATTTGGAGCGCCATGGCTTGCTGGGGGCTCATGCGCACTGTGGCGACCTTGCGGCGTTCGGCGCCGTCCTCGCCCGGCGTGTCCAAAAACAGACTTAGAGCGACCTCATACAAGCCCGCCGTTACCTGGATCGAATTGGTGTAGATGTCCAGCGTATCGTTCATCGGTGAGCACCCCCTTTCCGCATACATTGTAGCACACTTGCCCACATTACAGAAGTGGCAGCAACCGGTTCACTTGTCGCCCCTCAGCCTCTTCATCTTCAGGACGCGCCAGTAGATTCGCTGACGGGTGGGTTGGTCCGGGTCGCTATAGATATTGGTTTTCATGGCTTTACAAACACGGAAGCCGCCTCGCAGTGCGGGGCGGCTTCGTACCCGTTCGCCGAAGCTACCGGGGGGACTGACCCTATTATCCCGCAACTGCCTCGATTTGTCAAGAGTGGATTTTTGGGTTTGTCACTCTGAGCGGGTCTGGCACAAGCCTGGCGCCGCCGCGAAACACCAGCGAAGAGGCTCCATCGTGCAAGGAGATGCTTCGCTGGATTGCCGCCGCACACTTTTGCTCCCCAGATCTAACTCTTTGCCGATGATTCGCCATGCAGAGACAATTCTCTTTCGATTCCTTCGGACAGCAGTATCTTCATCAAGGATTGATAAGGCACGTCTTTCTTGTGGGCAAGAACCTGGAGGGACTGGACCAAAGCCTCCGGGAGTCGAAGCGAGACCGTCTTCAGGGTTGGCCGTAAATTTGGCATCAGCGTCGGTTGGGCTTTGGCGTAATCAAAGTAGTCCGCTGTATCATGGGTGGCCCAGAATGCACGCTCTTCATCCTCTGATGTAAAGTGTGGAATCTTTTGTATGCTCATCGTGGATATAGCGTCCTTTCGCGCTTGGTCATATCTCGGGCAGAGATGACGCGAAGCCTGTCCTGCCGGGTGGTGAAGATCACGGCCAACCGTCGTCCTCTATCTGTTCGGCCCAAGGCGAGGTATCTTGCTTCGCCATTCGCGTGTTCTTCGTCTGGAAGAGTCAACAGCGGCTGATTGAAGAAGATCTGTTCACATTCAGTATCGGAGACGCCGTGTAACCGCCAGTTCTTGCCGCGATTGCCTTCGTCCCAGTCAAAACCGGTGAATTGGCCGAGAATCAACAAGGTTGGCCTTTCTTACATAATTTGGTTCACCGCTACTCCTGTTTCTGCTGTTCTGCTGTAAACCTCGGCAGCAGGTCTTACTGAGCGGCATAGCCCGTCGGCTAGTCGGCGGCAAAGCGCGCCGATCTCACGGCGCAAAGCTGCACTTTCAGCCGCGATCAAGATCCGATAGCCGCTGCAGCAGCAACGTGCAGCGCATCCATGCCCGATAATCCAGCCCTGGCAGCCTCATCGTAAGCATCCTGGGCTAGCTGACTTCCAGGGTCCGCCCAGGCGGAGATTGCCTCGAAGAACGCCTCATAGAAGGCAACCTCGTCCCATTTCCTGTGAAACAGCGGCTTGGGCAGCACCTCGAGTTTCACAAAGATGCTTGACGCAAAACTCGCATTGGAGTCATCAAGCACTTGCATGGCGCGTTGAGCCGCCTCGTCGCTGCCACGGGCGGCTGCAATGAGCACCCCGGCGTCAACAAAGACCAGCCTCTTCACCACCTCCGCTCCCTTTCGCCGCGCCGTTCCGCCAATTCTCGTTCAATATCCTTCCAACCCAGCAAAGGTTCGCCCGATGCGACGATTCGCGCCCGAATTTCCCACAATCGCCGACCGAGTTCTGTCTGAGGTTTAAAGGTCGCAGGCAACAGGGTTTTCCTTGATCCACCAGTTACCGCGTTGCGCCGTTCTACTGGTATTGCTGCCGCCGGAGCAACTGCGCCAGAAACCGATGAGCTTCCCACGGCATATACTCCTTTACCTTCCGCGATAGTCAGGTCCAACTGCTCCATCTCAGCACGATCCTGGGCCACATCCCAGGCCTCCAGTCGTGCCTGGTCCTCCGCCGACAACTGCTCTCCGCGCGTGACACGATCGTGCAACTGCA
>PHCA01000384.1 GCA_002842085.1 Chloroflexi bacterium HGW-Chloroflexi-1 | reverse complement strand
CTGCCATGCCCATCGCGGTCACGGCCAGCCGATGATCGGCACGGTGATCGGCAAGACTTTGTGGGGACGGAATCTATCGTACCTTAACTCCGGCTATGCACGTGTCCAGATTTTGCCGTCCATCATACGTCTATTTCGGGTGAGCGTATGTGTCCTCATCTTGATCAAGCATCTGTTTCCATTTCAGGGCCAACTCAAGCTCCTCACGTTCACCTAGCCATATCAGCACAGCATCGATGACGTCTTCAATCTCCGATCCGATCGATGCCAGGCCCCGGAGTTTGAGCCGCTCCTGGCAGTTTTCGCACTGGGTCTGAATAAGCAGCACATAGGTTTTCTGCACATGTCCACACACAGGACATGTGAATTCCCGGAAGCGGGGTAGGTTCTCAATGTCCTCAATGACATAGGTGTACGACATTAAATCACTCCCATCCTACAAGTTGCTTGAGTGTCTTGGCGAATCTGTCTGCTGACCAACCTTCCGGTCTGACCAGTATCCGATGCGCATCGCTGAGACGTTGTGACAAGTCAGGGGCTTTTGTAGGTAGCACCTGCGTCCCGGCAGGTAGTGCGTTCTTTGGAATTGAGACAGTCGTGTTTGGAACTCTTCCACCAGGCAATTCGCCAAGAACATCACTGGGCGATACGCCTTCAAACGCAGAGAGACCGTCCTCTCCCTTCCTGAGTTTGAAACCCTGTGAAGTGCCAATCTGGTCTGCCGGTATCACTCGGATAAGGCTATCTACGTTCTCTGCGGCCTTCGTCGCGTCCACCACATCATCGACATGCGAGGCTGCCTTCGCGACATCATCGACATGCGAGACTACCTTCGCCACGTCATCGGCGTGCGTAAGCCCGCGCACCAGCAGGCCGCCACCGGTCACGACTGGTAGAAGTAACCCTGCGACATCAGCCGCCAGCGATAGCCCACTCGTCCACGTCAGGCCATTGGTCTTGATGTCGTAGATGTCATAGCCGATGAAGGCAATGTCCAGCGCACTCTCGACCCAGTGCCCTGACGGATCCCGGTACTTGATAGGGTTGTTAAGCGTGTAGGAGTACCGATTCAGCGCCTGCGGATTCCCCGGCTGCGGCACGATCGTGTCCGCCTGAATAAACCTGCCAATCGCCGGGTCATAGCGCCGCGCGCCGTAGTCATAGAGCCCCAGCCCGATCTCGCGGCGTTGGCCCGTGAATTGCCGGTCGGTGGGCAGCTCGCCGTTGCTCCAGCGCACCTCGCCGTAGGGGTAGTAGCGCTGCTCGGCGACCTGGTTCCCGCTGGCGTCC
>PHCA01000383.1 GCA_002842085.1 Chloroflexi bacterium HGW-Chloroflexi-1 | reverse complement strand
GCAATCGTCGTTTGTGTCTACTTGTTTTCGGAGGCGCCCACTTTGGATACCATCCGCTCTTTTGTTCAAGACGTCATCGCCAACGTCGAAAAGGTGATCGTCGGCCAGCGCACGGCCATCGAGCTTCTGCTGACGGCGCTGTTTTGCGAGGGGCACGTCCTGCTGGAGGATGTGCCGGGTGTCGGAAAGACGATGCTGGCCCGGGCGCTGGCCGTTTCGCTGGGGATCAGCTTCAAGCGTTTGCAGTGCACCCCCGACCTGTTGCCTAATGACGTTACCGGGGTCTCTGTCTACAACCAGCAGTCCGGCAGCTTCGAGTTTGTCCCGGGCCCCGCATTCACGCACGTCCTCCTGGCCGACGAGATCAACCGCGCCACGCCACGCACGCAGTCGGCGCTTTTGGAGTGTATGGGCGAGCGCCAGATCACCGTGGACGGCGCCACCCGGTCGTTGGCCCGCCCCTTCATCGTGCTGGCGACCCAGAACCCCATCGAGTACGAAGGGACATTCCCACTGCCGGAGGCGCAGCTCGACCGCTTTCTCATCAAGCTGAGCCTGGGCTATCTGGATCCGCAGGCGGAAAACCGGATGCTGTTGAACCTGCGCCGGCAGCACCCCATCGAGACGATCCAACCTGTAGTGAATGGGGGCCTGGTACCCGAGCTGGCGCCGCGCATTTGGGATGTGCATGTGGATGACACCGTGCGCGAATACATCGTGCGGCTGGTCAACGCGACCCGAACTCAGCCCGACCTGTTGCTGGGCGCGAGCCCGCGCGGGAGCCTGGCGTTGTATAAGGCGAGCCAGGCCTGGGCCGCGCTCCACGGCCGCGACTACGTGCTGCCTGATGATGTCAAGCGGCTGGCGCCCTTGACCCTGGCCCACCGTTGCCTGGTGCATCCCGAGAGCGCGCTCAGGGGCCGGACGTCCACCGCGATCATCGCCGGTTTGCTGGCACAGGTCCCGCTGGAGATCGGCGATGTGGGCGCGTGATTGCTGGTGTTGCGCTGTGGCCGGTCTCCTGACCGAGCCACCGGGGGTTGGTGTTGCGCTGTGGCCGGTCTCCTGACCGAGCCACCGGGGGTTAGTGTTGCGCTGTGGCCGGTCTCCTGACCGAGCCACTGGGGAACCGGCCACAGTCACCCCGGATTATCGAGAGGATACATGCGATCGGAGTCGCGCTATGTTGTATCTGGTGGCAACGCCCATCGGCAATCTTGGGGATATCACCCTGCGCGCGTTGGAGATCCTGCGGTCGGTGGACGTGATCGCCAGCGAGGACACCCGTAAGACGGGGATT
>PHCA01000382.1 GCA_002842085.1 Chloroflexi bacterium HGW-Chloroflexi-1 | reverse complement strand
GCGTATAGGGCGCGCGACCAGATCTCCAACCGGCCGGCCAGCGATCCCGCAGCACCTCCCTTGCCCAGCAGCTCCAACAGCGTGCCGACTCCGAAACGCCAGACCCCAACCCCGATGCCCACGGTCGCCAGCAGGCCACTCACGCGATACCAGCCTCCGCGCGCCAGCAGCACGGCCAGCAACCCGACCCCCAAACCCAACAGCGCCCCGCGCGACGCGCCCAGGATCATCACGGCCGCGGCCGCCCCGACCAACAGCACACAAGCGATCCGCCGCAGCCAGTTGCCGGACGCCAACACCAGCCCGCCGGCGAGCACGGCCGCCGGCAACAGCGCCCCCGCCAACACGTTCGCGTTGATCGTGTCGGGCACCCGCCCGGCCAGCGCCAACACGGGCGCCGGCAACGTCAGACGGTCGCGCAAACCGTCCGGCACCAACACCACGCCCAACAACAGCCCGGCTCCAGCCGTCAGGAACAGGTAGAGTGGCCAACGCGGCCGGCCGGCAGCCTGGGCTACAGCAACCACCAGGTAGAAGATGGCAACTCCGATCAGGAGGTTGGCGGCCGCGGGGATGCTGGCGGACTTGTCCGCAGAGGCCCAGTAATTCGCCGGCAGCCAGAGCACGATAACGGCCAGCGGCCAGTCCACCGGCGTGCGTACGGCCGGCCCAAGCCCGCTCAGAAGCCCCACCAGCCAGACGGCGGCAACTCCCATCCCGACCAGCAGCACGATCTGCTCCGGATCGGGCCAGGCAACCAGCGTCTGCAACTGGCTCGGCACGACCCAGGCAGCCAGGGCCGCGAGGCTCCCGCGCGGTGGCCTGCGCGAAATACGCTTCGAACAGCGTCATCAGGCGCCGCGTCAGGGGACCGACCCTGCCGTCACCCACCGGTCGGCCGTCGATGGTGGTGACGGGCATGATATGCCGGCTGCTGCTGGTGATGAAACATTCGGCCCAATTAGACTGCTCGCACACCGCGAGCCGGGTCTCCTGGAGCACGATGCCGTTTTGAGCGGCCAACGAGATCAGGACGTCGCGGGTTACCCCGGCAAGGACCTGCCCGGCGGGCGGCGTCAACACGACACCATCGATCACCGCGAACAGATTGCTGTTAGAGCCCTCCGTGAAGTAGCCGTCGTGATGCAGCAATCCCTCGTGAGCGCCGATAGCGTGCGCCCGCCGCCGCGACAAGAAACTGACCAGGGTGTTCAGCGATTTGGCTTCCGGCAGGAACCGCTGCCCCTCGAACGTGATCGCTGGCGCACCGTGCGCATAGAATGCGGCGGGATAGGCCATCGCGGGCTGCGGCCAGATGAACGCGGTGACCGCGCCGCCGTTCTCCGCGCCCACCACGAAGAGACGCAGCGTGCAATCCGGGGCCGCGTTGACGGCCAGGACCTCGGCGATCCAACGTCCGAAGGTGGCCAGCGAGGTCGGCAGGGGCAGCTCCAGGATGCCGGCCGAACGGGCCAGGCGCACGAGATGGGCGCCCTGCTCGAACACCACCCCGTTGGCCACCTGCATCGATTCGTAGACGCCGAAAGCGCGCTCCACACAACAAATGCCGGGCCAGCGGCCCGGTGCGAAACACAGTGTAGCACGGCAGGGGTGATTTGTCCAAGATGCGCGACAATGGTCAGCAACTCCCAGTATCAGTCGATCACAGTTTCAAGCTCCGGGCGGGTCCGTGACCCGCCCGATCACGGATCGGGCGGGAGCAAATCGGGATCTACTGAGTATGGTGGCCCCTGGCGGCAGCGACGCACGAAACCCGCAAGGCTGCAATTCGCCTGGATCCAGCCTGGTGCGTTGCACCGTCAGCGGGGCTGCGACCTCATAAGCGCCGATATCTCCTCCAACGTCGGGGGTGGGTCATCGCCGCGCTTGCGTTGACAGTTGAGCCCGGCCGCCGCGCACGCGAACGCGACCTTCCGCTCCAGTGGCCAGTCAGGTTGCAGCCAACCGTAGATGATCCCCGCCTTGAACAGGTCGCCGGCGCCGCTGGTGTCGACGGCGTTCGGGATGTGATACGGCTCGAAGCCGAAGGCTGCCCCATCGGCCCGCACCACCAGCACTGGCCGCGAGCCGTCGGTGACAATGATCACCCCCGCGCCTTGAGCTTGCAATTCCAGTGCGTGGTCATACTCGTAGACACCTGGGAAGTTATTGTGCAGCCAGGCCCTGGAGATGATCACCACGTCGCTCAGGCTCGCCAACGGATGCTGCGGCCAGATCGCGTCCGCGCTGATCACCAGCTTGCCGAGATCGCGCGCCACTTGCGCGGCGCGGTCACGCTCGTCCCGGCCGTGCGCGTCCACACTGAGAACACCGGCCCGGCGCAGCATGTCCGGGACCAGCTCGACCTTGGGTACATCCTCATATCCGTAGGCGATCCGACTGCGCTCGCCGTCCGGGGTCACCAGGATGCGCGAAAAGGGCGTGATTGCATCAGGGGCCTGGTGGACATAGCGCGTGTCGAGCAGCGCATAGCGCGCCAGTCTGTCGAGGATGAACGCGCCTTTCCGGTCGGCGCCGATCGTGTTGCCAACCAACAGGATGCGCAACCCCCACAAGGCCAGCGGGATCGCCACCGTGGGCGCCTCGCCACCCACTTCGTCGTACTCGTAAATCGCCGCCACATCTCGCCTGGGCGTGGGCAAGTAAGGCAAATGCGTCACACTATCTATGCTGATGGTGCCGTAACATAGGACATCAAAAGCATCCTCGTCACCGGGCATACCCTTCTCCTCCAAAGGTTCATGATGGGCGCCAATTTGAGAATTTTTGGTAGATTGGGTATTGGTAGATTGGGTATTGGTAGATGGGCGAATCAGCGAATCAGCGAATC
>PHCA01000052.1 GCA_002842085.1 Chloroflexi bacterium HGW-Chloroflexi-1 | reverse complement strand
CTCGCCGGGGTCCCAGCTCCACCCGTCGTCGTTGGCCAGCCGCATGGCAAGCGGGTCGAGCTGCGCGGGCACAGTCCCCCACTCAACCACGAAGTTGTACGTTGGCGGTGAGCCATGCTCATTGAGGTAGTTCGCCCCGGTCACCAGTTGGCTGCCGTGGGAGGTGTGGCCGTAGAGCCAGACGACGTTTTGTTTCGCAGCCTCAAGCCAGTTTGCCGGGATCGCGGTGATATCGGTGGTGGTGTGGTCGATGATGATGGCGGTACCCGCAGAGGCCGGTTGCATCCTGACGACCGTCGGGTGGCTCTCACCGCTACTTGTCTCTGGGACAAAGTCCGTGGCCGCAGGCAGCAGAGACTCGGCCGGCGGTTCGGGCGAGGGCTCAGGGGCGAGTGCGCTGCACGCCATCAAGAAGAACGATAAAAGTAAGGCGATGGCAATCGTTAGGCGGAACAGTTTGTAGTGGCTCATTTTTTGTTTCTCCTGCGAAGATACTCAGCAGCACAGCATTCCTGGTCTCCTCCAACTCGCCACAGCAGGTTGTGACCGACGCCGTCGTCCAGGAGATCCACAGCCCGCGGCCCTACGACGGTCTGAACATCACCGGCGTCACCGGCCTGACCGATGCAGAGGTCCGGATGTTGAAGCAGTTGGGCGCGGTGGAAGAGTGACCCGCTGGCGCCCGACCTGCCGTCACCAGCACGCTACCTGGTAAAAGTCCACGATGATCCGGATTTTCGCCCAGTCATCGTATTGCACAGCATACTGCTTGCTGCGGATGTTGGGCCCCTTCAGCCAGATCGTATACTTGTCCACCGACAACGCAGTGACCGAGTAACCGCCGCCCGCATCCACACCGAAATCACGCACGTAGCGATCGGTGGCAGGCGGCCCTTCAATGTGCAACACCGCACCGCGCGGCCCGAAGGGTTGGCCCTGCCGATTGTAGACCAGGCCTGCGACCTCGGCGCAACACCCCTTGTGTTCCTCGTAATGGCGTAACCGGGGCTCGAAGCAGAGCGCAGCGGCCAGCGGCCGGGTCGGCGTCGGGGTGGGCGCAGCGGTCGCCGCTTCCTGCGCCGTTTCGGCCCAGCGTTCGGGCGCCGGCATGTCAACTCCCTCTGGGTGCAGCAGTTCGATCGTGGGATCGAAGACCGTGTTGTCGGCGGCGTCATCGCCCAGGGCGTTGACGATGAAGTAGAACTCATCGCCGGACTTCGACGTCACGGTCAGATCGAAGGTCGTCCCGGTCGTATCGTAACTGCCCAACGGGTACTCCCAGATCGTGTCCTTGTTCTGGATGATCCGCGCCAGGACGCCATTGCCGCCGCGGCCGGCCCCGGACTCCTTGTGGGCAGCGCCGGTGATGCGTAACTGGCCCTCGTAAGGGCTGACCCATAGCCGCGCCACATCGTAGCTCTGGCTCGGATACCCTCCAGCATTCGAAATTCGCATCTTGGGGTTGTAGTTTCCGTCGCAACACCAGCGATACCACTGGTCGCCATCCCACGGCATACGGGTGAACTTCAAGCTGCCCGGCGCGGTGGAGATCAAGTAGAACCAATCTCGGAAGCCTTGTTGCGGGGCGAAGTCTGTTCGGGCTTCGGCCACGCCCACGCGCTTGAGCAAGGGTGGCACCGGCACCACAAGCGCGGCCTCGGTCGGGTAGTTGGCTTTGACGTACTGGCTACTTACCCAGCCTTGGCGCTCAGCCCCAGCTTCGACCTGGACCCAGGTTGCGTCCGCCGTGCGACCGGTGATTGTCACTGCATCGCCGGTGGTCAACTTGCCCAGAACGAGGTGGCCGGCCCCGGGCCCGCTACGCACGCGCAGGTCTTCGGCGTCAACGATGACGCCCAGATGCGGCCCGGGCAGTGGGGTCGCGGTGGGCGGCGGGGTTGACGTAGGCGGCTGGCAAGCGCGCAGCTTCTCGATGGCTTCTGGACGCGCCGGCGCCAGGGCGCGGGCCAGGCCATACTGCTTGCGTCCTTCCTGGATGTCGCCCGGTGTTCGGGTGGCGCACAAGGCATCGCCGTACGCGATGTACGCCAGGTAGAGGCGGTCGGCCACATCGGCGTAGCTGGCCGACGTGCGTTGCAGTTCGTCCCAGGCTGCGATGGCCTGAGGGTACTGCTTTGCTTCCAGGGCGGTGCCTCCGCGCAGATAGAGATCGGCACGCTGTTTGCCGGCGGCTGCCTCCGCATCGCTCGCCCGTTCCTGTAAGACGCAGGCCCAGTGCGCGCTGGCCGCGGCCGGATCTGGCGCCTGCTCGGCCTGGCATGCCAGGTTCGTGCAGGCAGCGACCAGCAGGCTACTGACCTCCGCCGGCTGAAAGCTGGCATCGGCAGCGCGAAGTTGCGTTAGCAGGGCCAACGTATCTTCCCAGGCACCCGCAGCTTGCCGTTGTTGAGCTTGCGCCCAGAGCGCTTCAGGATTGGCTGGTGCTTCCGTAGGGGCCTGAGACCCTGGGGTTACGGCTGCACCTTCAGCCGGTCCTGGGGTCACGGCTCCGCCGGAGGTCAGAGTGCTTTGCGGCGTGGGTCGCTGTGCCAGCCGGTCGGGCAGGTCCAGCGCAATCGCGGCGACGATGGCCGCGGCCACGAGCACCAACGGGATCGCCAACAGCCACCAACGCCCGCGCCGCCCGGGTGGAGCTTGCGCCGGCGCGCTGGCCGCTGGGACGATCTTAGCCGGCTCCGGGCGCACGGGCGCGGTCGTTACCGGCGCGCCGCAGCTCATGCAGAACTTCTGGCCGGGCTTTACCGGTTGACCGCACTCGGCGCAGGCCATCTGTTGCGGGATCGCGGCGCCGCAGACATTGCAAAAACGTGCGCCATCGGGCACGGTAGCATGACAGGTGGGGCACTGCATCGCAAGAACTCCTTGTTTCCTTGCTCCTCGTCTACTCGCCTACTTTCTCGCCTGTCGCCAGCAGGCCAGGCCAATGCAGATCGCCGCATAGAGGACCAGGATCAGCCAGCAAGCCAGAAGATGTACCAGGTCGGCGCGATAGGCCGGGTTCCAATCGTAGCCGGGCATCACGCCCGTCAGCAGCCGGTTCAGGTCGGTGCTGGTGCCCAGAGCCTGCAAGGCCCAGCGGCTGATGGTCAGGGAGGCCGGGATCTGCGCCAGCCCCACCGGCTCGAAGAGGAGACCCGAGAAGATCACCTGCACGATGAGCAACAGGAACATCAACGTGTTCGCCAAGTCGAGCGTGCGCGCCAGCGCCGAGGTCAATAACCCTAACGCCATCCCCGCCACTGTGCTCAGCACCAGCGTCACGAAGTACTCAAGCTGCACCGGCCCGACCAGTCCTCGGTCCGGCAAGAGAATCGCCAGGTTCATGAAGAACACCAGGAGCGCCATCTGTAGCAGGCCGATGCCGCCCAACACGGTGATCTTGGACAGCACATAGGGCGCCGGCCCCAAGCCATACAGGCGCTCGCGTTGGTAGATGTCTTGTTCGGCGACGATCACCTTGGTGGAGTTGATCACACCGAGCCACACGGCGGCACAGGCCAGGATGAACAGCACCTTCTCGGCATCCAACGCGCCCGCCGGCCGGAGCGCCTGGGGCGAGGAGACGGCGGCTAACAGCAGCGCCACCAGCGGCGCTTGCAGGAACAGGAACGCCGCGTTCAGCTTGTCGCGGCCGATGAGGCGGGCGTAACGCCCCACCAGGATGCGGAACTGCTGCAGACCCACCTGCAGCTCCGGCCGCGTCGGGAGATTGATCCGCACCGGGGCCACTGGCTCAAGCGCAGCGACCGGCCGGGCGTATCCTTCGATCTCCGCGGGCTGCCGGGCCACGATGTAACGCTCGAAGTTGGTCGACTCACGGTAAGCGTCCGCCCAGGTAGCCTGCTGTCCGCCATCGCGACCTTGGGCCGCTGGCGGTGGACCGGCCACGCGGCGGTAGATCTCCGAATAGGTGACATCATCCGGTTCCCGCTCCGGGACGAAGAAGCGTTTGGCGTCCCGCGGCGGGCCGAAGTAGGCCAGGCGCCCGCCCGGCTCCATGAAGGCAATGTAGTCGCACTGCTCGATGTTTTCGGTCGCGTGCGTCACGAGGACGATCGTCTTGGGGTCACTCCGGCCATCGACGCCGGCCTCGGAGGTGCCGCGCGCCCAGTTGCGCAGCAGCGTCATAATCTCCAGATCCAGGCCAGGATCGAGACCAGAAATCGGCTCATCCAGGAAGAGCAGCCGCGGCCGGGCCAATAACTCCATGGCGATGTTGACCCGTTTGCGTTGTCCCCCTGAAAGATGTCGGATCAGCTTGCCGGCATGGGGGCTGAGATCGACCGCGGCCAGCGCTTCGTCCACGGCCGTCGCGATCTCGGCGGCAGTGAGGTCAGCCAGGCGCAGCCGCGCCACGTAGCGCAGCAGCTCCGTCACTGTCAGATCTCGGTGCATCACGTCGTCTTGCGGCACGTAGCCCATGATGCTGAACAAGGCGGCAAAGGCGTGCGCGTTACGGCCTTCGATGATGGCGCGGCCGTCAATCGCGACCTGGCCCTCCTGGGCGGGCGCCATCCCGTTCAGCGCCTTCATCAGGGTGGTCTTGCCGCTGCCGCTACCGCCTACCAGCGCGACGAACTCACCCGGCGAGAATGACAGGGGCGTCGCCCGCAGATCCAGGATGGTCACGGTGTCCCGGCCGACCTTGACCTGGCTGTGCAGGCCGTGCGCGTCGAGCCGCATGTGCGCAGAGTGCAGCTCGCTGCGCGGCCCCGTCGTCCGCAGGTGGAAGGCATAGGGCGCCACCCAGATTGTATCCTCTTCGGTCACCGGCTGGCCGATCGGGCCGGGCGGCACGCGTTGGTAGTTGACGAACGTTCCTTTGCTGCTGTACAGATCCACGACGAACCATTGGTCCCCGCGGCGCTCGATGCGCGCATGTTGCGAGGAGATGGCCGGGTGATCCAGGTAGCAGTGCGCGGTATCGCGCAACGCCGGATCGCGGCCGATCAGGATCGCATCCTGGTCAGGCGCAGGTATAAGCAGGTTATTTGCGACCGATCCCAGCGCAACGACTGGCTGGGCCTGGCGCAGTTCCGTGCCGCAATGGGCGCAGAATCTTTGGTTTTCGGTGACGAGCTCGCCACAAGATGGGCAGAACATAGCAACACCATCCTACTTGAAGGCATCCTGATCGAGGAGCATAAACAGCGAGCCACGCAGCGCGTCATCCTTGTTTCCCGACGATTGCGCTGCCATCGACACCGCGCGAACGGTCCCGACGTAGGGCCGCACGTCGCGGTTGAAATCTCGCCTATCGGTGTCGGACATTTGTCGGTAGAACAAATCAACAAGGCCTGCCATGTCCAGGTAGACGTAGCCGCTGTTCTTCTCCGGCAGCGGTGCGATGGCTTCCCTGAAGGTGGCATTCTTGGCCAGTGGAGAACCGGAGGCGTTTGCCAACTCATTTAGGGCCAGCCTGGAACTGCCGATCACCACGAAATCGCCAACAAACCCATACCCCAGCGTGATGTCGGCGTATGGGTCGGTGATAGTGCGAAAGCCGAACCCTGCGATCGTTTCGTCCATAAACCGCTCGCCGCCCTGGGCCTCCAGGTTAACAGCGATCCTGTTCATACCCCGCTCGGCCGCGCGGCGGTCGCTCGCCTCGATCAACACAGCGACCCCGAGCGGGTTCTCCTGATCGCCCATCAATCCGGCAGGGTCCTCGATGAGCGCCAGCGCATATTCGCCGTCGGCCCAGTTGAACAGGTCGTTTTCTAGATTGATGCCGAGTTGTTCCTCAAGTTCGCCGATGGACTGGTCGAAGCTCTCCGTGTCGTCGGGCGACAGGAACGCGGCGAGTTGATCAAAGATACCCTCCAACCTATATCCGCTGGCAACAAACAGGACATCGTCGGGCACCGCAGCGACCGCCTGGTTGCGGCTGGTAAGCGGCTGTAGCGCTGCAAGTTGTGCCGGCGACAGCTTCTTGGTGTCTAGAACCAGCGTATAGTCCAGCCGGATGCCGTTCGTTTCAAGCGCCAGGGAGGCGCCAACCCCTTGCACGCCATTGAAGAGAGGCTGATCTTCCGCTTCATATTGAGGGGTCATTTCCGTGAGCCTGACGAAGTCCAGGTAGAAGTAGCCGGTCCGGTTCCCCCGTAACTGCTTCATCACTTTCTGATAGCCGGCATCTTTGCTCAGAACCGGTCCCTGTCCCTGGGCGGCGTCCACGGAACGGTGGAGCGCGTCGAGTGAGGAGCCGACCACCAGGAAGCCGTTGAACTGGGCGTAGGCCAACCCCTCACCAGAGGCGCCAGGCTCCTGGAAGACGACCTTGACGCCGCGGTAGGTCTCTTCTGCGAACGTCTGTCCGTCGGCTTCGAGCTGATCGCGCACCTTATCCATGAACTTCTCAGCCGCGCTGCGATTGCGCACGGCTGCGGCCACCAGCAAGCCAGGCTCTTGCTGTCCCGTGTTCACCACGCTGGCGGCGAACTCCAACCCGGCCCAAGGTACGACGTCTTTCTCGAAGTCGATGTCCAACTGAGCCTCGAGCAGGTCGCTCGGCAAGGCCCCCGTGCCCTGGGCGGCCGCGCCAAATGCCCCTACGATCGCCTGCAGTTTTTGCATCTGGCGCACCTGGAGCAGATTCGGGCTGATGCTCAGCAGCATCGGGCTGTCCGCGGGCATCAGCTTGGCTGCATCATTGGTGCCGAGATGCAACCAGGTGCGGGCTAACGCGACCGTCCCGATGCCCAACACCAACAGCAATGCCAGAGCGCCAGCAGCCCACGGTAACCAGCGCCGCCGTCGAGGCGCCGGGCGTGGAGGCGTTGCTTGCGGCGCCTGCGCGACCGGAGTTAGACTGCGCGGAAATGAGGGAGTCGCCGGAGGTGTCACAGGTGCAAGCAGCGGTTTCCCGCATTGCATGCAGAACTTACTGGTGTCAGCGTTGGTGGCTCCACAGTGGATGCAGTACATGTTGGACTCCTTTCACCGGTTGCAGTTGGTGTCCCCTTGTCCCGTGCGCGTGTAGGTCACGCCGGTCAGGGTCGGCTTCGCGTCCTCTTCGCAGGCGATGCCCAGGCCCGCGGTGTCGCTGATGGTTACCGCCTCAACGACGGGGCCGACGTCCGTGAACTGCAAGCCCACCGCTGCATAGCGCACCACCGCGTATTTGATCTCGGTGAGCCGATCGTTGCTCTCACGGTTGATGTAGATGCCCTTCCAGTCGCCGGCGACAGGGCGCGCCGCGCTGCCGTCCACGTCGCCGCCCGCGTCGGCGGCGTCGTCGCGCAGCGAGGTGAGGGTGACCGGCTTGCCCTTTTCTCCCATCACGCGCAAGGCGCCATCCACGTAGATGCCGGTATCCTTGGCGAAGCGCACGATCAGGGCGGGACCGATCTCGAAAATCCCTTCGCGACCGATGGTCAGGTTGCCGGTCAAGACGCGCACCATATCACTGTCGGCGGTCTGCCAGCGCCAGGTTTCGCGGCCCTCCAGGGCCCCGCCCCGGATTTCCAGGCCGGCGCCTTCGTTGATCTCGGCAAGGACGTTGCCGGTGATCTTGGGGCCAGAACCGGCGTCGGCGCTGACGGCGTACCAGGCGCTGTGCTCGATGCGGTTGCCGCTGACTTCCGGCGAGGCGTTTTCGATGTGGATCGCGCCGCGGTTGTTTTTGCCTGCATAGCGGATCAATGTGCCGTGCAAGATGGAGCGGCTGCTGCTGCCCCGCAGCAGGATGCCGTACCAGTCACCGGCTTCCGGGACCGCCGCTCGTCCGTCGGTGTCGCCGGCCACCTCGTCGTCTTTGATCGACGTGAAGGTGATGCTGCCGCGCTCCTCAATCTTGGGCGCGCCCCGGCCATTGCCCGATGCCATCAGGGTGCCTTCGACCTCCAGGCCGGTGTCAGGCGCGAACTTCACGACCACATCGGGTTTGATAGTCATGCGCGTGGCCTGGCTGACACGCACGTTGCCGGTCACTACATAGACGATGGCGGTGTTCTCCCAGGTGACGTCTTCCCGGATCTCGCCGCCGCGCACCTCGATGCCCTGGGCGGGTGTGTTGGTGAACTCGATCTTGCCCGAGATTACCGGCGCGGCGCTGGGCGCCATGCTGAGCGGGAACCACTTGCTGTCGGTGATGGTCAACTCGCTCAGGTGCGGCGATGCCTTGCCCAGGTGCACTGCGCCGTGATTGTCGCGCCCCGCGTAGCGGATCTGCACGTGGCCCAGCACCGAGTCGTCGTTGCTCTCATCGAAGAAACGGACGCCGATCCAGTCGCCCGGCTGTGGGCCGCCCGCGCTCTTCCGCTCCGGGTCATCCTGGTCTGACGTCAGGACGATCGGCTTGCCGCTGCTGCCGCAGGCGTGCAGGCGACCGTGCACGTCGAGGGCGGCGCCGGCGCCGAACTGCAAGCGCGCGCCCGGCTCGATGAGCAGCGTGCCATCCTCAGGGATGGTCAGCGCCTGGCCTTCGGCGATCAGGTAGGTCTGGCCGCTCTGGAAGACGACGAAGCCGTCCAGGGTGCCTGCCTGCGTGCGCCGGCTGTCGGCCACGGTGTGCGAAGCCGGCACCTCCAACGGTTGACATTGGGCGGAAGGGGTCCGCAGAAGTGTGAAAGCCAGGAAGCCGATCCCCACCACGATAGCCAGCAGGTCGAAGAGGCCAAACAGGTTGCGCAGGTTGATGATCGTAAACTTCCGCCCGGGTTTGGGCGGCGCAGGGGCCGCGACGGCCTTAGGGGCCGCGGCCGGCGGGCGGGCTGTCGTGCTGGCCGGAGGGGGTTGGGCCGGGGCGGCTCGCTGCTGGCCGGCCGGCGGCGCGGGCGGTGGTGCGGCCGGCACCGGTGTTGGTTCAGCGGAAACCAGTGCAGCGCCGCAGGCCATGCAGAAGCGGCCGGCCGGCTGCGCCACAGGTGCGCCGCAGTTGGGACAGGTAGTGGGTGATGCCATCAGCTATTCCTCCCGTTGAATATCAGTGCGCTGGGCGATGGTCTGCTCAGCGTGCCCAGTCCGGTGACCAGGCGTTATAGGTGGAGGCGGTCAACTGGTAGAGCCGGTTGCCGCCCGTATCCGCAACGAACAGGATCTGTCGATCGCCGGCCGGCTTGTAGATCAGTCGCAGGCCGTCCGGGCTCCAGGCGGGGCCGTTGCCATCTCGGATCAGGCGCTGCGCCTGGCCCGCTGCCGCGTCGATGAGGAGCACGCTGATCAGGCCATCGTCATCATCGTCCGCGCCGAACGCGATCTGTGTGCCGTCGGGCGACCAATCGGGCCGGTACAAGTAGCGCCCCGGATCGTCGCGCTGCTTGCGGGACGCGTAGCTGTACAGGACGCGGCGGTTGCTCCCATCGGCGTTCATCAGCATCAGCTCGATGCTGGGATAGCCTGCATTCTGGGAAACGTAGGCGATCCGCGTACCGTCGGGTGAGACGGCCACGAAACGGTTGTCGCCGCCATCCGCGGTCAGCCGCCGCATGTTGGAGCCGTCGGCATTCATGCGGTAGGCCGTCGCGGCGGCTGGCGAACGCCAACTCGCCGTTCCTGGGGAACCAGGCAGGATGATCGTCCTCGGCCGGGTGGTTGCTGATCGGCCGGGCGTTGCTCCCATCGCTGCGTGCGACGAAGACCTCGGTGTTGCCGCCGACCTTGGAGACGTAGGCCACCATCGTGCCGTCATTGCTGAAGATCGGGTCCCAGAAGTACTCATTGCCGCCCGTGATCGCCTGCAACCCCTGGCCGTTGCCGAGCACCGTGAAGATGTGGGCAAAGCCGTTGCGATCGCTGCCGAAGACCACTTTCCCTACCACCGGGGTGGGCGTGATCGGCCTCGCCGTCGCCGTGGGCGTCGAGGTCGGTAGCGGAGTCGCTGTAGGCTGAGGCGTGGCGCTGGGCGGCGGGGTGGCGGTCGCAACGGGTGGCCGTGTCTCCGGTAACGTAATCGCACTGCTGGCCTGCGGCGGCTCGGTCGTTGGGACCGACGGCGATGCCGCACCGCGTGTGCCGCCTGGCTCGCCTGGCGTTGTCAACGCGCGGGCTGACCCTTCGGAGACCGCCGCAGGCGTCCACGCGCTCTGCCCCCGCGCGCCCAACCCCAACAGCCCGCGCGGCCAGGCGAAGGCCGCGGCAGCGAGCAGCAGCAGGACAAGGATGAGCGGCAAGAGCCACAGACCCACCCCCCGACCCCCTCCCTGCGAAGGAGGGGGAGGTTGACCTTCCGGTGGTGGTGGGATCGGCTGCCCGCAAACGTGGCAAAAACGGGTGTCCGCTTTATGTTGCTGCGCCCCACAGTAGGGACAAAACAGACTCTGATCGGTCATCTATGCTCCTCACCGTCACTGAGAGAGTATCGCTTCCGTATTGCTACCCGCTACTACCTCCAACTCGGGTACGCGCCTCCTTCGGAGGTTAGCTGCCGAAGGTCGCTGCCATTCGAGTCAATGACGTAAATCTCGTCGCGCCCGCTCTCGTTGGATGTAAACGCAATGTGTTGACCATCTGGAGACCAAACGGCGCCCCAGATGGACTCCAAGCCATCGAACACCTTGCGTTCCTCGCCGCCGTTGGGCGCCACGACGTAGATGGCGTTCTGCGTAGAC
>PHCA01000051.1:6354-19224 GCA_002842085.1 Chloroflexi bacterium HGW-Chloroflexi-1 | reverse complement strand
CGGAGACCGGCCCGAGCAAGGAGTGGATGTGCAGCCCGCGAACGGCGGGAGAGGAGGTTTGAGGATTTATGAGCGTGATATCTTTGCCGATTGCCGAGAGAACAGTGAACAATCTATGGCAAGTCGCCAAGAGCCAGGGTACTACTGCTGAGGCCCTGGCGGATAAGGCGATCCGTACCTATTTGCTCCAAGAAGCTGAGCAGAAGATCGAGCGCGAGGAGCAATACTATCGCGCGCAACACGCCGAATTGCTTCGCAGGTATGCCAGCCAGTTTATTGCCATGCATGAAGGCCAGGTCGTTGATTCCGACACTGATGAGTTGGCCCTCTTCCTGCGTATCCGCAAACGCTTTCCGATGATTGGCGTACTGATAAAACAGGTGACTGACAAGGTCGAGGAAGTCTGGATGGTGCGTTCCCCGCGCATCGAGTACGACTAATGAGATTTTACACCTATCCATACGACTCGAAATTCGATCCGCCTATGCCGGTGGTAGACGTCCTCCTGGTGGGACCTTACTCCGGCGAAACAAGCGGCCCGCACCGCGCCTTGGTTGACTCTGGTTCTGACGGAACACTCGTGCCGATCAATCTGCTCGCACAGATCAGCGCCACGAGTGTCGGCACAGGGCGGTTGACATGGCTGTGGCAGGAAAGCCGGCGCGTGAGGATCTATCTCGTGGAATTGCACGTCGGTCCACATCGGCTGCCTGCGGTTCGCGTCGCAGGAGTGCCGGCTGGAACCGATTTTGTTCCGGGGCGCAACGTGCTGAACCGGCTATTGGTCACACTCAATGGCCCGGCAGAGATGACCGAGTTGCCCGACTAGCAGGCCAAACATTTTATGACTCGCTCTCGACAAATCCAACGCTGGCGCCGCTATCATCGCGCAAAGGGTGGCCCGCACATCGGGCGGTGGGCCGTGCGCCTGGGCGCCGGGTGCCTGCTGCTGAACGCCCTCATCGTCGGCGTCCTGGTCTTCGGCGCGGTGGCGTCGGTGGCCGGGGTGTATGCCTACTTCGCCCAAGACCTGCCCGACCCCAGCGCCATCCAGACCGAACAGGTCGCCTACGAAACGGTCAAGATCTACGACCGCACCGGCCAACACCTGCTGTATGAGTCGATCGACCCGCGGCCCTACCGCGGGGATCGCACCTACCTTTCCATCAACCAGATCCCGGTCATGGCGCGCAACGCGACCATCGCGTTGGAAGATCGTTCCTTCTATACTAACATCGGCGTGAATCTCACAGGCATCGCGCGGGCGTTCATTTCTAACGTGCGGGGCCAGGATGTCCAGGGCGCCAGCTCGATCACCCAGCAGTTGGTCAAAAACGTCTTGATCGACCCCGCACAGCGGTACCAGGTCTCCTACGCCCGCAAGATCAAAGAGGCGATCATGGCGATGGAGATCACCCGGAAATACCCGGGACGGGAAGGCAAGGACCAGATCCTGGAGTGGTACCTCAACTACAACAATTACGGCAGCCAGGCCTACGGCTTGGAGGCGGCGGCGCGCGTCTACTACGACAAGTCCGCGTCCGACCTGACGCTGGACGAGATCGCCACGCTATCGGCCATCCCACAGTACCCCGGCCTGAACCCGTTCTGGTCGCCGGCTGACGCGTATCGCCGGCAGCGGAAGGTGTTGGCAGCTATGCAGGAAGCCGGTTATCTGACCCAGGAACAGGTGAGTGGTGCGACGCGATACTTCAACACGCTGCTGCTCAATGAATTGGTGGATGAGGGCTTGTTGAGCCAGGGCGATCTGCCGCTGGTGGCCATCGGCGACAAACCGGCCACCGCCCGGGCCTTGAACGCGCTGGTCAAGGCCAACCTGATCTCCCAGAGCGAGGCTGACGCGGCCAAGAAGCTGCCCGGCGCCTTGTGGCAGTATGTCCGGGAATCCGCAGGGGAGCGGTTCGAGGTTCCTGCGGACGCGCCGCATTTCGCACTTTACGTTTTGGACCAGTTGCAAAGGAAGTACAACACGCCGGAGAACCTCTACTTCATCTGGCAGAACGGGCTGAAGGTCTACACCACCCTCGATTGGGACTTGCAGATCACGGCCGAGTGCGCGGCGCGCAGCCATATCGCCTCCCTGCGCCAGCAGACGCCGAAACCATGTCAGGGCGGGTTGGAGCCGTTCCCGCCGATCCCGATGGTGCTGACACCACAGCAGAGCTTCGATCACGAGGTGACCAACGCGGCGGTGGTGGCGATCCGGCCCAACACCGGCGAGGTTCTGGCGCTGGTGGGCAGCCTGGATTATTTCGACAAGAGCATCGACGGGCAGGTGAACGTTGCGCTCGCCTCGCGGCAGCCAGGCTCGTCCTTCAAACCCTACACGTATTTGACCGCCTTTGAGTCCGGGCTGTTCTCGCCTGCATCCATGGTGATGGACGTGCGCACGGTCTTTCCGGACCCGGGCAATCCGCCCTACGTGCCGGAGAACTACGACCGCAGGTATCACGGCCCGCAGATGTTGCGCTGGGCGTTGCAGCGCTCCTATAA
This sequence comes from Chloroflexi bacterium HGW-Chloroflexi-1, assembly GCA_002842085.1. Lineage (GTDB taxonomy): Bacteria > Chloroflexota > Anaerolineae > CG2-30-64-16 > CG2-30-64-16 > CG2-30-64-16. The sequence continues at coordinate 16,710 of PHCA01000051.1, read as the reverse complement.
CATCCCCGCGGTGTGGCTGATGGACCAGGTCGGCGTGGGCAAAGTGATCAAGACAGCCCGCCGGCTGGGTGTTAGCAGCCTGTCCAAAGAATTGAATTCCTACGGCCTGAGCCTGACCCTCGGCGGTGGCGAGGTGGCGTTGTTGGATCACACCTACGCTTTCAGCGTCTTCGCCAACAGCGGCGTCATGGCCGGACAACCCGTGGCGCCCGATCGACAACGCCCCGGCTATCGCAACCTGGACCCGGTGTTCATCTTGCAAGTGCGCAACAAGGCTGGCAAAGTGCTCGACGAGTATCGGCAACCGGCCACGGAACGTGTGATCGAGCCGGCCGCGGCCTACATGTTGAACAACGTGCTGAGCGATCCGGCGCCGCGGGCGGTTGCTTTCGGCACATCGGCCCAATATCTGGTGCTGCCCGATCGACCCGTGGCAGCCAAGACCGGTACGACGGACAGGTGGGTCGATGGTTGGACCCTCGGCTACACGCCACAGTTGGCAGTCGGCGTGTGGACCGGCAACAGCGACAATACGCCGATGAATCACTCGGATGGCTCCCTTTCGGCTGCGCCGATCATGCATGCGACGCTGGAAAAGGGGATGACCGGGTTGCCGGTGCAGACCTGGCAGGAGCCGCCTGGTTTGGAGCACGTCAGAGTTTGCGTGCCCTCAGGAGCGCGGCCCACGTCCGATTGCCCGCAGACGACCACGGAGATCTTCCTGGTCGGCCACGCGCCGACCCAGCCGGACAACGTCTATCAGGCGTTCCAGATCAATCGCGAAAATGGCAAGCGGGCATCGGTGTGTACCCCACTCGAACTGGTCGAGCGGGTGGTTTACCAGGTCTACCCGTCCAGCTCGGCCGATTGGGTGCGTGAGAAGGGCATCCCCCAGCCCCCGATCGAGATCGATGGCCCGTGTGGCGCGACGGAGGTGGTCGGCGACGTGGCCATCGGCAGCCCGCTGATCGGGCAGCGGCTCAAGGGTGGTGTGTCCATCACTGGCAACGCCCGCGCCGAGGACTTCCGGGCTTACAAGCTGGAGGTCGCGCCCGAGAGCGCGCCGGACCAGTGGGTCCAGGTTGGGCCGGAGCACGGCAACCAGGTCAGCAATGGCCAACTGGAATTCTGGGACACCACTGGCTTCGACGGCCTGTACACCCTGCGCCTGGTCGTGATGCAGAACAGCGGTGGGGTGCAGACCAACGCAGTGCGGGTAGTGGTGGATAATAGCCCGCCGGTGGTCAAGATCGTTCACCCGAAGGATGGCGCCGACTACGTGAAGGAAGACGCTGAGTTAGTCAGTATCACGGCTGACGCGCAGGATGCCTGGGAAATGGACCGCGTCGAGTTCTACCTGGACGGTGTCAAGCTGGGCGAGAGCACTGTGGCCCCCTACAGCCTGCGTTGGACCATCACCATGTCGGACGTGGTGCCGGTGGTCAGCGAGCCGATCATGGGCACGCGCATCATCACCAACACCGACGGCACGCTGGCGCTGGAAGAGTACGTCATCAGCGAGACCAGGCGGGAAGACTACACGCGCTCGGACGGCAGCAAGGGCCAGCGGATCGTGATGACCACCGAATCGGGCTTCGGCGCGATCTACGAGGCGGGCGTGCTGACCGAGACGCACCGGATCCACGTGAAGGCGTTCGACAGCGCCGGCAATGCGGCCGAGAGCGAGCCCGTGCAGATCCTGGTGATGCACAAGCCCAAGGAGAAGAAGACCGGGGCCCTTTTCGGCGCCAGCGCGAGTACGCCCGTGGCTTTGGCTCCGGAACGTTGGCGGTGGCTCCCGGAAGGTTAGGGTTCGTTAAAGAATAGCCTACTGTGCTGTCATTCTGAGCGACCCCGTCCCGAATCCGACTTAACGACGCAAGAGAGCGAAGCCTGTCCTGAGGCCCCTCCTGAGTTCATCGAAGGGCCAGGCCGAAGGGAATCTCCTCTCCACTTTGAGACCCCTTCGGCAGGCTCTTCGCTGGTTGCGCGCCGTGGCGAAACACTCGGGATGGACCCGCTCAGAGCTTGCCCTGAGGCCCCTCCCGAGTACATCGAGGGGTGCAACGAAGGGGTGACATGCGGGGACTTATACTTTTGCGATCGCTTGGTGTCGGCGATTCTTCGCCGGCGATCTGACCGGCCTGGCAGGCATTCACAAGTAGCTCAGTTTTTCGCGCCGATCTGTCGCGAAAGCTCATCGCAAGACAGCGAAACCAGTCTTCAACGCGACCATGACAACATCCGGCCCTCTCGGCCGGTGACCATAAGGCAAGCGCCCTCCCTTTCCGTTCATTGTCGAGGATTGGGAGGGCGTTTTCGTACCAAATTCTGGTGTGAAGGAGAGACGATTATGGACTGGCGGAAGTATCATCCTCCAAAAGAGGCGGCTGATCTGCTGGCAGGTTGCCCCGGCCTGACCATCGCGGGATCGCCGGATGAGTTGATCGAGTTGGCTTGCGCCGGGGCGAATGGGCAGAACGTCGAAGTGGCCTACGAGGTCCCGGGCGTGGGCCGGGTCGTCGAGGCGCACGTCTGCCGGGTGCGCAACGGGGTGGTGGCGAACTATCCGGAGCCGTACATGCGGCGCCGCGACCCCGATTGTCTGGTGGTCGCCGATGAGCTACCCACAGACAAGCCGACCTTCCAGGCGCGCTTTGGGTATCCGTTTGCGTCCTTGCGCGACCAGACCTTCGCCTGGTTGAAGGCTCAACCCCTGGCGATGTTCGGGTTCTCAGCAGGCGCGCAGGGCTTGGGCACGGATTCTCTGGTCATTGCCCCGGCCAATGCGAGCTTCTTTGCCTTTGGGTTGGCGCTTCTTCAAGGAGTCATCCCTTATGACGAGTTGCCCGAGGATTTCCAGCCCAAGGCGATCATCTACGTGGCGCCGCCCTTTCGGCATACGCATTTCGCCGGCAAGCAGGTTGTGGTGCACAACCGGCTGTCCGATCTGCACGAGGTCTTCTCGTACAATCTCTACCCAGGTCCCAGCGCCAAGAAAGGGGTGTACGGGGTCCTGATCGAGCAGGGGGAGCGCGAGGGATGGATCACCACGCACTGTTCCACCGTCCAGGTCGTGACCCCGTACGACAACGTCGTGACCATTATGCACGAAGGGGCCAGCGGCGGCGGCAAGAGCGAGATGCTCGAACAGGTTCCCCGCGGGCCTGATGGCCGCTTGTTGCTGGGCGAGAACATCGTGACGGGCGAGCGCCGGCATCTGGAGATCCCCCGGACGTGCGAACTGCATCCAGTGACCGACGACATGGCGTTGTGTCACCCGTCGTTTCAGTCGAACGACGGCAAGCTGACAGTGTGGGATGCGGAGGACGCCTGGTTTCTGCGCATCAACCACATCGACCACTACGGCGCCGATGTGCATCTCGAACGCCTGACCGCGCAACCCGCGGCCCCGCTACTTTTCCTGAACATCGACACTGTGCCAGGCGGCCGCGCGTTGATCTGGGAGCACATCGCGGATGCGCCGGGCAAGCCGTGTCCCAACCCGCGAGTCATCGTGCCGCGGTGGATGATCCCGAACATTGTGAATGAGCCGGTGCGGGTGGACATCCGCAGTTTCGGTGTGCGCACACCGCCCTGCACTCGTGAGCACCCCTCCTACGGCATCATCGGGCTGTTTCAACTGCTGCCCCCGGCCCTGGCCTGGCTCTGGCGGCTGGCCGCGCCGCGTGGTTACAGCAATCCGAGCATCGTGGACACGGACGGGATGCAGAGCGAAGGGGTGGGCTCCTACTGGCCGTTTGCCACGGGGCGCCGCGTCAGCCAGGCCAACCTGTTACTGGAACAATTCCAGCAAAACCCGCGCATGCGCTACATCCTGACGCCCAATCAATACGTCGGCGCGTGGCATGTGGGGTTCATGCCCCAATGGATCGCCCGCGAATATCTGGCCCGGCGCGGCAACGCCAGGTTCAAGGCGGACCAGATCCGGCCGGCTCGCTGTCCGCTGTTGGGCTATTCGATCCACCAACTGCACGTGGAAGGCCGGATGGTGGCGCGCTGGTTCCTCCAGGTCGAAACGCAACCCGAGGTCGGTGAAGCCGCCTACGATCAGGGCGCTGAGGTGTTGTACGGCTTTTTCCGGGAGTGCCTGACCGACTACCTCGGCACAGACCTCACGCCGCTGGGCCGGCAGATCATCGACTGCTGTCTGGATGGGGGCAAAGCCGAGGACTACGAGCGCCTGATCCCCAGCACGTAGAAAACACAGGGTCGAGATTCTCGTTCTCTGCTCATGTGTGCTAGAATGGGCCTATACTGAACCGAGGTGGGACGGGGCGTATCTATTGACCGAAGTCGGCGGTCTTCACTTCTTGGGCATCTTCGACGCCCTGCACATCCCTGATATTGTGGAGCTGACTATTGAGCAGCTTTATCTTTCCAACCAGGAGTGAGGATAATGCCAACCCAAGCGTACTTCGAAGGTCAATTTGTGCCGATGGAACAGGCCAAGGTCAGTATCATGACCCACGCTTTCAACTACGGCACCGCCGTTTTCGAGGGCATCCGGGCCTACTGGAATGCCGAACATGAGCAGTTGTACGTCTTGCGGTTGCGTGAGCATTACCTGCGCCTGTTGGAGTCCGCGAAGATCCTGCGCATGGTACTGGCGCTGGATGCCGACGCGATGAGCGCTCTGACGCTTGAGCTGTTGCGCCGGGAGGGATATCGCGAGGACGTGTACATCCGCCCGCTGGCTTACAAGTCCGACGAGATCATCGGCGTGCGGTTGCACAACCTCCACGACGAATTTGCCTTCTTCGCCACGCCCTTTGGGAAGTACATCGACAAGGAGGAGGGGGCCAAGGTTTGCGTCTCGTCGTGGCGGCGCAACGACGATAACGCCATCCCGCCGCGCGGCAAGGTTGCCGGCGCATATGTCAACTCCGCGTTGATCAAGTCGGATGCGCAGCTCAACGGCTTCGACGAGGCGATCGTGCTCAACCAGGACGGCCACATCTCCGAGGGGAGCGCCGAGAACTTCTTTATGGTGCGCGGCGGCAAGTTGATCACGCCGCCGGTGACGGCCAACATCCTGGAGGGTATTACTCGCAGCACGGTCATCCAACTGGCCAGGGATGAGCTGGGCATCGAGGCGGTGGAGCGGCCGATCGACCGCTCGGAGCTGTACATTGCGGAAGAGGCGTTCTTCTGCGGGACGGGCGTGCAGATCGCCGCGATCGCCTCGGTGGATCACTACCCGGTGGGCAGCGGCCGCATCGGCCCGATCACCAGCCAGTTGCGCGATCTCTATTTCCGGGTCGTGCGGGGCCAGGTCGAGAAGTATCGGGACTGGTGCACGCCGGTGTATGGTGCATAAAGGCTGGGGCGTGAGCCGGACGAAGAGATGAGCGTTAGACCGCTTTCCTGTCGCGATCGCTGGTACGGGGTCTTTGCGATCCTGGGACTGGTCGCGTTGGACGTCTGGATCGTGTCTCGCATCCTGGGGCGGCCAGTGGATGGCTTGAGTTTCTTGCTCGGGCTGTGGGTGTTGGCGAGCCTGTTGGCGCTGGCCTCCATCGCCTACCGGACGTTCGGCGCGTTCACGTTGGAATATTGGATCGATCGGGACGCGGTCACGCTGGTTTGGGGCCCGACCCGGCAGATCGTGCCCATCGCCCGGATCGAGCGGATCCTGGTCGGCGCGGGCTTCCTGCCCACCCACGGTAGCCGACCCTGGCACTGGCCGTGCCGCGATCGCCGGCGAGTTGTCAGCGCCGGCCTGGGCGTGGTGAACGCGTATGCTACGCGGCCTCTCGCCGAGCAGTTGATTCTGGTCACGCCAGAAGAGAGCTTTGGCCTTTCGCCGGCCGACCCCGAGGCTTTCCTGGCGGCGCTGCAAACCCGCTATGCGCTTGGGGTGGCCCGGCCGCTGCGGGCGGAGTTGCACCAGCCACCGCTGTGGACCTGGCCGTTGTGGCGGGATCGGACCGCCTTGTTTCTGATTGGCGCGGGGCTGCTGGGTCTGCTCGTGATGTTCGGCGTGCTGTGCTTCCGTTTCCCGGGCCTGTCCCTCGACCTGCCGTTGCACTTCGACGTCAACGGCATCCCGGACCGCATCGCGCCCAAGGCGGGACTCTTCGCTCTGCCGGTGATCGGCCTGCTGGCCTGGGGGTTCAACCTGGTGGCCGGGATTTGGAGGTATCGGCGCGTGCAGCGCCAGGGCGCCTATCTGCTGTGGGGCGGAGCGCTGGGCGTGCAGTTGATCGCCGGATTGGCGCTCTTCAACTTGATGCGTTGGTGAGAACGAAATGACGGATCACCCCGAACCCTTGCTCAGCATCATCATCCCGGCTTACAACGAGGAGCAGCGGTTGCCGCGCTCGCTGGATCAGGTCGTGGCGTTTGTGCAGCAGCAGTCGGAGCCGCTGGAAGTGCTCGTGGTGGAGAACGGCAGCCGCGACCACACGACGGAGATCGCTGAGGCGTACGCCGCGCAGTATCCGTTCATTCGGGTTTTGCACAGCGAGAAGGGCAAGGGCGCGGCGGTGCGCGTCGGCATGATGGCCGGTCGCGGGCGTTATCTGTTCATCTGCGATTCCGACCTGTCCATGCCCATCGCTGAGGTGCGCAAGTTCCTGCCGCCCGTCTTAGCGGACTACGACGTCGCTATCGCCTCGCGCGAAGGACCGGACGCCCAGCGCTATGGTGAGCCCTACTACCGCCACCTGATGGGCCGGGTGTTTAATTTTATCGTGCGGGTGTTGGCCATCCCGGGCTTTCAGGACACCCAGTGTGGGTTCAAGAGTTTCCGGCGAGAGGTGGGACGGGATGTCTTCGCCGATCTGACCCTGACTGGTTGGTCTTTCGACGTGGAGGCGCTGTTCATCGCCCTGCAACGCGGCTATCGGGTGGTGGCCGTGCCGATCAACTGGTACTTCGACGCTGACAGCCGGGTGAACCCGCTCCCCGACACCTGGCGCATGGTTCGGGATGTGTTGCGGATCCGGTTGAACGGGTGGCAGGGCCGTCACCTTGTCACCCCGTCACCTTGTCACCCCGTCACCTTCTGGCATCTGCTCTAGCGGTTTGGCTGATTTCGGATCATTGAGAAGATACGAAAGTCCGATCATCGTGGCGCGGCTCGGCAGGCGAGCGGCCTTCAGAGAGAGGCGCCGGCCTCCACCAGGTGCGTGATCAGCACCCGCAGCCCGATGCCGATCAGGATCAGCCCGCCCAGGATCTCCATGCGTTTGCCGAACGCCTGGCCCAGCCGTTGGCCCACCAGCAACCCGAAGAGCGAAAGCCCGCTCGTGATCACCCCGATGACGACCGCGGGATAGAAAATGTTCACGTGCAGCATCGCCAGGCTCAGGCCGACCGCGAACGCGTCGATGCTGGTGGCCACACAGAGCACCATCAACAGGCCGCCGCGGGAGGGGTCGCTGGGGTGCGACGCGCCGTCCGGGTTCAGGCCCGAGCGGATCATGCGCACGCCGACGCAGGCCAGCAGGCCCAGCGCGATCCAGTGGTCGACGGCCGAGATGCGGTGGGCGATGCTGGAGCCGGCCGCCCAGCCCAGCACCGGCATCAGCGCCTGGAAAAGGCCGAAGTGGAAGGACAGGCGGAAAAGCGGGCGGCGGCCGTGGGCGTAAGGCGTGGCGCCGATACCCAGTGACACTGCGAAGGCGTCCATCGCCAGGCCGACGGCGATCAAGAGGACTTCGATCAAGCTCATTGAGCGCGTTTCTCCAACCCAAACGGCGCCGGCTGGCGCGGCGCTGGTGGCAAATCGTGCCTGCTGTGGCTGCCGGCCAACCGGTGTTGGTTTTTGATCTTGTGCGGGCATTGACCTGCAATGATATTATACCGCCCTCTGCGCCCGATTCCCAAAAACACCGCGGGATCAGAGACTCAGGCGCCGGGCACTTCGGGTCCAATTTGAGTGAGGGTGTGGTTCAGAGTTTTGCGTTGGATGGGATGTCGTCTGTGTGGTACAATTGTGTTCATGATTACACAACTTGAATTCATCCCCCGAGATACCTGAGGCATTGAACGACGAGCCGCGCCTTCGCGCAGGCCCTGGGGTTGACTGCCAGGTGGGTCACTACAGCGGCGGGCGACCACGGAAGGAGCGCCCCTACGCTTGATAAGGAGGATCTAACGAATGTTTGCGTTTCTTCGGACCAGGCAGGTCGCCGTTTTGTCTCTGGCCCTGATAGTCCTCGCGGGACTATGGGCGCATTACTTCGTCGTGCCACAGGATAACCGCATCGAGCACGACATCTATTTCGACTACCAGGAAGCCCAACGGATCGTCGCGGGAGAGAATCCCTATGAGCGGATCCAGGGCGGCGACATGCGGACCAATCAGAAGTATGCCACCTACTTTCCGCTCTTCTATCTGCTCTCCGCCGGCACGATAAAGCTCGGCTTTCAGGAATTCCCGCAATGGCTGGCCTTCTGGCGGATCGCCTTTTTGGTCTTCAACGCCGGCGCAGGCATCATCCTGTTTCATCTGCTGTGGCCGAAGCGGGGTCTGCTGCTGGCGATTTTCGGTGTCCTACTCTGGTTTTTCAACCGCTGGACCCTATGTCTCACATCGATAGCGAACATAGACTATCCGGCGATCTTCTTTCTCCTCTTGGCGTTGTGGTTGCTGCCAAGGCATCGATTGTGGGCCTTCTTGATGCTCAGCCTGTCCCTGGGGTTCAAACAGCTAGATCTGATCTTGGCGCCGCTGTTCTTGATCGTGGTGTGGCAGACGGAAGAACAGCATCGGGGCAGGGCCCTATTCAGCGCCAGCGTGGCGCTTGCTAGTATACTGGTCCTGACTTCGTTGGTTTTCTTGATCGCCAACCCGGAAGCCTTTCTCAAGTCGATGGTCTTCGAGGTGGTCCGAGATTCGGCTTCCCATGTTGGGGCGGCTTCCTTCGGCGCGATGCTCAACCTGTCGGGTGCTGCATCTCGGTTGCCCGTCCTCGCAATGCTCGTCCTGGTCTATGCGTTGTTCTGGCTGCGGAAGATCAGGTTCTATACCGCAGGGCTGCTTGTTCTGCTGGTTTTCATCGACTTCAACCCGGTGCTGTTCCTGCAGTACTTCAGTTGGTTCGTGCCCTTTTTTCCGTTGGCTGCCGCCGAAACATCCAGCGGGTGAGGGACAAGTCTGGGGCATCCTCGTATCGAAGGGCGCGATTCAAGTAAAAAATAACGCCGATTTGGAAAACACCATGATCTTCAAGAACCTCTGGCGAAGAAAAACCCGCAGTTTTTTGACCATCCTGGGCATCGCCATCGGCGTGGCCGCGGTGGTTGGCCTGGGCGCCATGGCTCAGGGCATGATGAAGAACTACGGCTCCGTGGTCGGGTTGAGCAACGACCTGTTGGTGTCACAGGCCAACGCCTTCGACGTTGCTTTTAGCAGCCTGGACGCTGAGCTCGAGCAGCGCCTGCTGGCCGTCCCCGGCGTGGAGGAAGTCGATCCCGGCGTGTATGGCTGGATCGTGACCGAGGAGATGCCCTACTTCCTGGTGTTTGGCTACCATCCGGGCAGCATCGCCATGGGGCATTACCGGATCGTCGAAGGCAAGCCGGTGACCGGCCCTAAGCAGATCGCCCTCGGCCGCCGCGCCGCCGACAGCCTGAAAAAAAAGATCGACGACACCCTGCGCATCTACGGCGTGCCCTATCAGATCGTCGGCATCTACGAGACCGGCCAGGCCTTGGAAGAATCAGGGGGGACGGTGGCGCTGGAAGATGCCCAAACCATCACCCAAAAGATCCGCAAGGTGAGCCTGTTCCAGGTGGGGGTGCGCCGGGGGACCGATCTGGATCAGGTCATTCAACGCCTCGAGGCGCTGGAGAACGACCTCACCGTAAGCAAGTCCAGCGAGTACCAGGCCAGCCAGGACTGGTCCCAGTACTTGCAGGGATTCGCCTGGGGTGTGGCGGCCATTGCTATCCTCATCGGCGGCCTGGGCATGATGAATGCCATGGTGATGAGCGTGCTGGAGCGCACCCGGGAAATCGGCACGTTGCGGGCGGTCGGCTGGAGCCGGAACCGGGTGGTGGCGCTGATCCTTGGCGAGACGGTGGCGCTGAGCCTGCTCGGCGGACTGGTGGGCATCGGCATGGGGGTTGGATTCACCGAGCTGGCCGCGCGCGCGCCCGGGATCGGTGGTATGCTGGAGGGCGCGTATTCGGCGGGAATCTTCGTGCAGGGCCTGGTGACGGCCCTGGGCCTGGGCGTCGTGGGTGGCGCTTATCCGGCCTGGGTGGCGGCCAATTTGCAACCGGTGGAAGCGTTGCGTTACGAAGGCGGTGGTACGGGCGAAGTGAAAGGCCGGCTGGCGCGCGTCGGCAACCAGAGCTTCCGCAATCTGTGGCGGCGGCGCA
>PHCA01000051.1:0-6326 GCA_002842085.1 Chloroflexi bacterium HGW-Chloroflexi-1 | reverse complement strand
GGCGCCGGCAACGTCACGATCATGCAGCGAGATGTGGCCGACATGAGTATGAGCAGCCTGGATGAACGTACGGTCTCGCTGATCCGGAGCATGCCTCAGGTGGCGTCGGTGAGTCCTATGCTGCTGGGTTTTATCGTCAGCGGCGACATGCCCTTCTTCCTGATCTCCGGCCTGGATCCCAACTGCGCGGCCATGACGCACTACAAGATCGTCGAAGGGCGGTACATCCTCCGGCCCAACGAGGTGGTGTTAGGCAAGACGGCAGCGAAAACCTACAAGCTCGACGTTGGCGATACGCTAACGTTGTTCGAGAACCGATACAAGATCGTGGGGATCATCGAAACCGGCGTGGCTTGGGAAGAGGGTGGCGGGATACTGGCGTTGCGCGAGGCACAACGCTTGCTGAATCGGCCGCGTTCGGTCAGTTACATCTTTGTGGATGTGAAGAACCCCGCTCAGGCCGCGGCCGTGCGCGACGCGATCAATCGCCATTTTCCGGAAGCACGAGCCAGCCTCAGCAGCGAATTCGCTCAAAGCACCGACGATATGGCCAATGCCCGGGCCATGTTTGGCGCTATCGGCTTCCTGGCGTTGCTGGTGGGCGGCATCGTCGTCGCCAACACCCTGCTCATGTCGGTCTACGAGCGCACCCGGGAGATCGGCACTTTACGGGCGCTGGGTTGGCGCAAACGGCGCATCTTGAGCCAGATCGTGCAAGAGAGCCTGTTGCTGTGCGCCCTATCAGCCGTCATCGGCTCGCTCATGGGCGTGCTGCTGCTCGTCCTGATTGCCCATGCGCCGGTGGCCAATGCTTTCATCTCCGCCCGTTGGAATGCCGGCATCTTTGCACAGGCCATCAGCGTCACACTAATTGTTTCGTACAACCGACCTGATCAAAGTCTACGGCAGCGGCGAGCATGGCGTGCGGGCGCTGGATGGCGTAAATCTTAAGGTGCTGCCGGGCGAGTTGGTCGCGGTGATGGGACCGAGTGGCTGTGGCAAGAGCACGCTGTTGAATATGTTGGGCGCGCTGGACCAGCCGACCGAGGGGGAAGTCCGGGTGGCCGGGGAAAACCTGGCGAAGCTGAAGAACGTGGATGCGTTTCGAGCGCAAACCGTGGGCTTCGTCTTTCAGCTCCACAACCTCCTTCCCACTCTCACCGCGCTGGAGAACGTCGAGGTGCCGATGCAAGGTCAGGTGTCCAGTCATCGGGAGCGCCAGGAGCGCGCTGCACACTTGCTGGAGGTGGCGGGATTGGGGGACCGGCCCGATGCGCTGCCCGGCCAGCTTTCGGGAGGCCAGCGTCAACGGGTGGCTGTGGCTCGGGCGCTGGCCAACGACCCGGCGTTGATCCTGGCCGACGAGCCCACCGGCAGCCTGGACCGCCAGAGCGGCGAGGAGATCCTGCAACTGTTGGCCGATCTCAACCGGAACCAGGGTACCACCATCCTGATCGTGACCCACAACCACCGCGTGGCCCAGATCACCCAGCGCATCTTGCGCATGCACGATGGCCGCATCGTCAGCGACCATCGCCTGACCGACCCGCTGGAGGAGGACTTGCGCACGCTGGCTTACAGCCGGTTGGGGCAGGCGATCTTGGGCGACAATGGCTTGCTGCCCGGCTATTTGCTGCGGGAGGAGGAGGCCACGCTGCGACGGTTGCTGGTCAAAGTGAGCGCGGCAGAGGGCCAAACGCGGGAAGAGTGACTTGACAGCGCGTCTGTTCGCCTGTAGACTGATTGCAGGTGTCCTCTCAATAACCTGGGGCAGCTCAAGGCGGATCCATGATCCGCCGCTCGCCCGCCGAGTCACGGACTCGGCTTGAGCAGATTTGTCCCCGAGCGGCAAGGCTCGCCGGGTTGACGCGCTACGAGTTCGCCCGACTGCTTCAAAAACGCGGGCTGCCGGCCTATGAGTACAGAGAGTCTTGAAAAAATAGGTCTTAGCGAGACCAGTGTCCCACTTTTGGCGTCCAGAAGGCTCCAAAAAGGGGAAAGACCCTAAAAACGGCTCGATTTTGCACAATATGCCCCACTACTGAATGGGTAGATGGACTTTTTCAAGACTCTCTACACTCAAGCTGAATACCGGGAAGATACCAACAAACCAACCAACCGGAGGTCGCCATGAAATTCACCGAACTCATTCGCGCACGCTACAGCGTCCGGGCTTACAAGCCCGATCCCGTGCCGGACGAACTGTTGCAGCAGGCGCTCGAGGCCGCGCGGCTGGCGCCGACCGCGGCAAACCGGCAGCCGTGGCGGATCGTGGTGATCCCCACGGCCGGCCGGGAAGAGGCGTTGCGGCGGATCTATGACCGGGCGTGGTTTGTGCAGGCGCCGCTGGTGGTCTGCGTCTGCACGGTCCCCGAGGAAGCGTGGACCCGGCGCAACTACGACGGCAAATCTTACGCGGACGTGGACGCGGCCATCGTGATGGATCATCTGATCCTGGCCGCAACGGACGCCGGCCTTGGCGCCTGCTGGATCGCGGCCTTCGATCCGGCCGCGGCGCGCGAAGTGCTGGATCTGCCGGCTGGGGTCGAGCCGGTGCTCTTCACGCCGCTCGGCTACCCCGCGGACACGCCAGGCCCTAAGCGCCGCAAGCCACTGGCCGACCTGTATCGCGTCCTGCCCGATTGACGGCCAGGCGCCTGAAAGTGCCCGCCCGACCGTGAACGGATCGGGCTACGAAGTGTAAGGCCCTGTGGGCCTCAAGGCCAGCCCTGGCAGGGCTTCCATGTTGGAGCCGGATGGCGCCTGTCCTGAGCCGGTCGAAGGATTCAGCCTCCGGCGGGCCAGGTTGGCCGCGAATGGGGGACATTGTCAACCTACCCACCTGCCACGGACGGGATGATGTGCACCCTTGTGCCGGGACGCAGCGCGGTTTGCATCCCTTATTCCTTGGTATCTTCTCAATAGTTCGGGGCGTGCTCGCTGTGGCCGGTCTCCTGACCGAGCCACCGTGGGTATCGCTGTGGCTGGTCTCCTGACCGTGCCACCCGTGGCTGGGTCAGGAGACCGGCCACAGTCCCCCCGGATTACTGAGAAGATACCGTAGAAGCTATCCAACAGCGCCAGATACTCAGAGCTTGTGAATATATCCCCTGTGTGGGTGAACTGCCCTTTTCTCTGATGAACTGAGGTTACTCCGGAAGGAACTCATCAAGCGCCAGTTCGACCATGTTAGCGCGGGTGGGTGCTCCGGTTCGAGTATCCCAGCCGCGCATTTCGTAGTACAGTCGCCTGGCGGCCTCGAACTGATCTCGATCCACAGGCCTGCCAGTACTGGAAGACCTCAGGGGTTGAAAGAACCGTTCGGGCAGCCGGTCGTCGGCCGGGGTGAAGCCGGCGCGAACGTTGAACAACTGGGGTAGGGTCACACTGCGCTCGGCAACCTTGGTCAATTCCCACAGCGATGTGTTCCAGCCTGTAGTCGCCCTCACCAGGTCGTTGACCAGATTGAGATCCAAGACGTAGGGTCCGTTGGCGCACAGTTCCAGGCAGTTGAACAGGCTCCACCACAGTACGTCGTAGGCAAACAGGCGGACCTTGGCCGGGCTTAGATCAGTGGCTGGCAGCGGTTCCAAGATCCCCAGTGCCCTGATGCGGTCGAAAAAAGGGCTTTCAGCCGATGTGTACAGGTCATCGTGGATGTTGTGTACGTGGTCCGCGCCAGTAGGGGAGACCGCATAGCCCAGGCCCAGCCCATGCTTGATGCGCGGTTCGTGCAACGGCAACTCCAGTCCCTTGACATGCATGGCGAACTGTTCAGAGCCCTGCCCCACCTGCCGGGCGGCCCGCCACACCCCCTCGGCCAGCAGGTCGCCGATCCCCTGGCGATGGGCAATTTTCTCGATCAGCTCCACCACGGCTGCGCCGTTCCCAAAGCGTAGCTCCAGGCCCTCCACGTCGGTCGGCTCCAAGATGCCCCGTTCGAAACACTCCATCGCCCAGGCGATGGTCGTGCCGGCCGAAATGGTGTCGAGACCATAACGATTGCACAGCTCGTTGGCCTTGGCGATGGCCACCAGATCAGCCACGCCGCAGTTGCTGCCCAGCGCCGCCACCGTCTCGTACTCTGGCCCACCGTAGGCCCGGTCCACCGCGTAGCCGTGCTCCCCTACGCGTGTCTCCACTACCCTTTTGCACTTGATACCACAGGCAAAACAGCCTTCCCGATCCACGAGAATCGTGTCCCGCAGCCGTTCGCCGCTGATGCGCTCGGTGTTGGCCAGGCTGCCAGCCTGGAAATTGCAGGTGGGCAAACCACCCACTGCGTTGAGGGCTGATAGACTGCCAAGGGTGCCGACGTCATATAGCTCGCCGGCTCGTTGACGCCATGTCTCGGCAAAGCGGCGCCCGAAAGACCGCACGGCCTCAGGATCAGCGACCGGCAGTTTGGTGTGACCTCGCACGGCAATGGCGCGCAGCTTCTTGGCGCCCATCACCGCCCCCAACCCACAGCGGCCATAGATGTGAATGACGTCGTTGGCGATGGTAGCGTAGCGCACCAGGTTCTCGCCGGCCGGCCCAATTTGAGCGGTGCGAATGAGCCGGTCCCCCAGCTCAGCGCGCAGGAGCGCCTGGCCTATCGCAATGTCCTGGCCCCACAGGTGTCTGGCAGCGCGGATTTCCGCTTCACCGTCGTGAATCCAGAGATAAACTGGCTGCGCCGCCTGCCCCTGAACGATGATGGCGTCGAATCCGGCGAACTTCAGCTCCGCCCCAAAAAACCCGCCCGCCTCGGCCTCACCGTAGGCCCCGGTCAGCGGGCTTTTGGCCCCGACGCTGTTGCGTCCCGTGCAACCCACAGGGACGCCGGTCAGGACGCCCGTGGCAAAGATCAGCTTGTTCTCGGGTCCCAGCGGATCGGCTGTAGGGGGAACCTGGCGCAACAGGTGGTAGACGATGAAATTGCGCCCGCCTACATAGGTGCGGTAAAAGAGATCGGACGGTTCCTCGACCTCGATCCGGCCAGTCGAGAGATCGACGCCTGGCAACAGACCCAGCCGGTCGAGCAGATGACGAACCTCCGCCTTCTGACTCGCGGTGAGCGAGATGCCTGGCCTCCGCATCGGACCACCTGGCAACCCACATAACTCCAGCGACGCCTTGATGAACGCTACCCACCCCAGGCGTAGTCCCAGGTAATCTATGGGTAGCGCGATGTCGATCGCTATCCGACGCGCTTCGACCAGGTTACCAGACTCTAAGGCGTTCCAAAAGCCGAGTGAAACCTGAGGGGCAAATTGCCCAATGCCGGTGATGTACGCTGGCGAACCATGAAAGTGAGTGAAGATAAACGATGTCTTGCCCGCGTCGTCGATCATCACCACCTGATCGCCAACAGTGTCCAGGATTTCCATAGAGTAGGCGAAATCCCCCGATTCCTCTTTCAGGCCAATCGTGTTATCTATAGCGGCCACCCGTTTTATCAAGTCCATAGACCACGGGCGGAACGTGCCCCGAGCAGCCAGGCGCCTCTCGTGGAATAGCACACCCAGGCGAGTGGCCGCAGCCACAGTCTCGAAATGGACGTAGAGCGCGTCATCATGGAGAGCCGGGTCATACGGCAGATAATAGGGGTCGGGAGGGACGATAAGCACGGCATCCACACCAACGTCCTCGGCAAAGCGGGCGAACTCGACCGCCTTACCAGTCGGCCAGGGGCCGGTTTCTGCAATCACCAGAGCGCGCCCATCGGCGGCACGGGTGACGTTCTGGGCCACGGCTCGGATCTCCTCTGGGTTCAGGTGCAAGTATTCGCTGATGCCCACGCTCAGGAGCAACACTGTCAGGCCGTTTTCGATCAGGAATTGCACGTGGTCGCGCATACCGGCATGGTTGATCTTGTCGTCCGGTGTGAAGAGGACCGGCAGGCCGGGGATCGGCCCGCGGATGCGGGCTTTCGCTTCGATTGGAGTAAGCATCTTTGAGTTCCTTTCGCGGGGTGATGGTCATGCGGCTGCGTCAGCAAATTGCTGCGCCGCCTTGCCCAGCAACTCTGGCCTGCCCAGCAAGTCCACGACACTGGCGCCCAGGGCTTTGGCAGCTATCAGCAGCGCTGCGTGGGCCTGGTCGCCGATAGCTCCTTCGGCCACCTCGGTAGAGTGCCAGTTGATGCCAGTCGGATGGGTTTTCATCATGAAATAGAATGCCGGCAGCGTCTGGCTGACGTTGCCAAAGTCGCTGGAGATGGGCAGGAAGTCCACAGCGTTCAGCTCCACTCCCAGGCGGGCCAAATTCTCTCGAACGACGTGATACAGAACGGTGTCGAAGCGGCTGTTATACACGGTGGTCAGGTGTTGGATTTCGGCGCG
>PHCA01000381.1 GCA_002842085.1 Chloroflexi bacterium HGW-Chloroflexi-1 | reverse complement strand
ATTCCCGCCGGGGACATCGAGCAGGCGGTAATCGAGCAGTTGAACGCCGTGTTCCGCACACCGACGCTGGTGGCCAAGACTTACTTCGCGGCCCGGGACATCGAGCAGGCAGAGCGGGAGCGGTTATTCAAGCAGAAAGCCCAGCTCGAGATGGAGCTGTCGCAGGCGCGGGAGCAGGCACTCGAATTGATGAAACCTGGCAACGATCAGCCGGGCAAAACCGAGATGCTGACGACGGTTAACCGCCAGGCGGTCGAGCTCTCGAAACAACTGACCCATGTGAGCGAGCGCTGCAGAGCCTACCAGGGGAACAGCATTACGGAACAGGATGTGTCGGAGGCCTTCCAGAATGTCGAGGGCTTCTGGGAAGACCTTTTTCCGGTGGAGCGGAATCGGCTCATCCGCCTCCTGGTAGACAAGGTCGAGATCCGCGAGACCGGAATCGACATGGAACTGCGTACCAACGGGCTGACAACGCTCATCGCCGAGCTGGCTGGTCTGGCATGCGAAGTCACCGAACGGAGGGCAAGCCGATGAAAATGAAGCCGACCATTACCGTTGTCGACAACGGCAACCTGCAGATCCACATCCCGATGTTGATCCGGCGCATGCGTGGCCGCAAGACGGTCATCGCTCCCCAGGCCCTGGATGGAGAAATCACCGGAGCGCAGGAACCGGTGCAGTCCGCCATCCTCCAGGCGCTGGGAAGGGCCTTTTCCTGGGCCGACATCCTCGAATCCGGACAGATCAAGTCCATCAGCGAGCTTGCCCGTACACTCGACGTCGATGGCTCGTATGTGGCCCGCATTCTCAAGCTGACGACCCTGGCCCCTGACATCGTCGAAGCCCTGATCAACGGCGAGGAACCCAACGGGCTCTCGCTGGCGAAGCTGACCCAGACCTTTCCCGAGGACTGGACCGAGCAGCGCCGCCAGTTCGGCTTCGCCACCGACTGACGACCGGACCGGAGACCACCCCAGAGAGCCGACCATCAGCGTCGGCTTTTCTACTTTGGGTGGCAGGAAATCGGAATTGACCACGCTTCTTTTCATGGGCAAAGCGGGTGATTTCGAAAAAAAACGTCCGGTTGCGGCATCGAACGATGACCTAAGACAACCGCCAAAAACGGCAATCAGCCACAAACCCATATCAATCAAGGATGTAGCTTTCCGGACGCGCTTCGGACTTGGTCCGGAGAAAACAGAGAATCAGGGGCCAAACAGAGAAAGAAAGGCTGGAGGATGGGGAGAATCGATGGTGCGGAGAGGTGCTTTGGAAAGATGTGAAACGGGCGCAAACCCTTTAGAAACAAGGG
>PHCA01000050.1:33553-35033 GCA_002842085.1 Chloroflexi bacterium HGW-Chloroflexi-1 | reverse complement strand
GCGCATCAGTTTTCGCCTGCCGTCCACAGGCATGGAGATCGAATTCACCGCCCCGCTACCCGCCGACCTGCAAACGGTCTTGGACGCGCTGGGATATGAGAACACCGGTGACTGCAACGAGTGAGTATCTTCTCAATTTTTCGGGGAATCGCTCGCTGTGGTCGGTCTCCTGACCGAGCCACGGTGGCTCGGTCAGGAGACCGGCCACAGCTACCCCGGATTATGGCTGTCGCTTGAGAAGATACACGAGTGATGGGTTACGCGTTTCGTTACTCGTTACTCGTTACTCGTTCTCCCAATGATTGGGGTCTCCCCGGTACCTGGTGGCAATCCCGACAACGCGCCTCATAGACCTCGCTGGCGCCCACCATGATCACCGGGTCGCTGTAGTTGGCCGGCTGACCGTTGATCAATCGCTGTGTGCGGCTGGCCGGCGCCCCGCACATCACGCAGATGGCGTGCAGCTTGTCCACCATCTCCGCTTCGGCCATCAAGAGCGGCATCGGCCCGAACGGCTCGCCGCGAAAGTCCAGGTCCAGACCGGTGATGATCACCCGCAGGCCCCGGTCGGCCAGCAACCTGGCCACGTCCGCCACAGTCCAATCCAGGAATTGCGCCTCGTCGATGGCGACCACGGTGGTGTCGGGGCGGAGTCTGTCCAAGATCTGCCGGGCCTCTTCGATGTTCTCGGCCTCGAACTGGAGGCCATCGTGAGACGCCACGTGCGCGGCGGCGTAGCGGTTGTCGATTTTGGGCTTGAAGACCTGCACCTGCTGGCGCGCGATCTTCGCCCGGCGCACCCGCCGGATCAATTCCTCGGTCTTACCGCTGAACATACTGCCACAGATCAGCTCGATCCAACCGCCTTTGGGTTGCAGGTAGGGCATAGTTGCAGCTCGATTGTGTGGAGGTGACTTGGAGAGCCGGTATTGGGTATTGGATATTGGGTATCGACCGTTGGAAACGAGAAGCTGGATACCGGTGTGATACCCCAGTACCCAGCTTCCAATACCTGATACCTGATACCCGTTACGTGTCGCCGCGGCGCCTGGCGATGCGTTCTTGTTGTGCCGCGCGATGTTGAGCTTCCTGCTGGATCTTGATCTGCTCGGCGGAGCCGGCAGTGCGCTCCAGGCGCTTCATGAAGCGATCAACCTGGCCGGCAGTGTCTACGATGCGCTGTTCACCCGTGAAGAACGGGTGGCACGCGGAGCAAAGGTCGACCTTGATCTCCGGGAGGGTGGCGCCGGTGCTCCAACGGTTGCCGCAAGCGCAGGTCACCCGTGCCTCGGGGTAGTACTTGGGATGGATTTTAGCCTTCATGACATGTGTCCTTCATACAAAAGTGCGTAAAACGCAAAACGTGGTACCTGCCGCGCACAGTAGCTTCTCAGTTTTTCGGGGCATGCTGTGGCCGTCGTTCGACGGAGCTCAAGAGCCGCTCACGATGAGCCGCTCACGATGAGCCGCTCACGATGAG
>PHCA01000050.1:28715-33471 GCA_002842085.1 Chloroflexi bacterium HGW-Chloroflexi-1 | reverse complement strand
TTACTCGTTACTCGTTACTCGTTACTCGTTACGTTTTACGCGTTACGTTTCACGTCTCAGAATAGACGCTCACGAGCTTGCGGCCGTGCCTGGACTCGAACTTGACGTAGCCGTCCATCTTGGCGAACAGCGTGTAGTCGCTCCCCAGGCCGACGTTCATGCCCGGATGGAACCTGGTGCCGTGCTGCCGGATGATGATGCTGCCCGCGCTGATCTGCTCCCCGCCGAACCGCTTCACGCCCAGGCGTTGGCTCTGGCTATCGCGGCCATTGCGGCTTGAACCGCCACCTTTTTTGTGTGCCATGTCTATTCCTCCTCACCCCCGACCTGGATCTCGTCGATCCGTAAACGGGTGTAGTACTGGCGATGGCCCCGCTTGGTGCGCTGGCGCTTCTTGGGCACATAGTGGAAGAAGATCACCTTGCGCCGCCGGCGCTGCAACATGACGGTGGCTAACACCTGCGCACCCGGCACAGTCGGCCGGCCCACGGTGATCTCGCCGTCGTCGACGATCATCAACACCTGATCCAGCGCGACCTGCTCGCCGACCTCTTCCGGCAGTCTCTCGACTTCCACGAACTCGTCCGGGGCAGCCAGATACTGCTTACCGCCGGTCTCCACAACTGCGTACATCCACTTTTCTCCTCGCGCACCGCGCCCACCACGGGGTGAGACTTCGTCTTGGCGGTCCGCCTATGCATTAGTCCGATAACGCGGTGGCACGGCCCACGAGGACCGTACCGAGCGCTCATTATACCTGGGGCTGGGTCTCCTGTCAAAACTAATGGGTTCCTTTACTATTGCTCAGCACCGACTTGGGCTAAATGTTGTCTTGGCGGCAGGCTGGCAGAAAGCCGAGTTGGGGACAGCGGCGCTGCGTTTGTGAGTTTGTAGAGCGCGACGCAACTTGCGAGAACGAGAATGGCAAGGGTGGATAAACTCAAAACGGGAATTGCTGCTGGTAATGGGAGACCGCAACCTGAACGCCGCGGCGTGGCGCTTCTCAGGGTGACCACCAAACGCTGGCCGCGCGAAACCTCGAACCGCACCCACCTCTCAAAATGGAACCCGCCCGCCCCGCGCGGCGTCTCATGGACAGTTCGTCCGTTGTCTGTTCCCAAAGGAGGAGGATTGCCATGAACGCTTCCGCATATCGGCGGGTGAAGTACCCGACCCTTCTGATCCTGTCATTGGCTCTACTGATGCTCGTCCTGAGCGCCCGGCCTGCCGCGGCTGACGGCATCATCATCCCTCAGCCGCCGGTGGACGTGGACCGCCCCGTCCCCTGGCGCGAGATTCCGCTGACTATCAAGTACCATCGGGTGGACGTGACCATCACCGATCAGGTGGCCACGACCCACGTGGATCAGGTTTTCGTCAACGATGTCCGCTTCCCGGTGGAGGGTACCTACATCTTCCCGTTGCCCGAGGACGCGGCCATCTCCAGCTTCGACATGTGGGTAGATGGCCAGAAGCTCGAGGGCCAGTTGTTGGGCCGGGAGGAGGCCCGGGCGATCTACGAGGAGATCGTGCGGCGCCAGCGCGATCCGGCGTTGCTGGAATATGTCGGCCGCGGCGCGTTCCAGGCCAGCATCTTCCCCATCCCGCCCGGCGGCGAGCGGCGCATCGAGCTCACCTACACCCAGGTGCTGGGCCAGGAGAACGGGCTGGTGCACTATCGCTACCCGCTCAACACCGAGAAGTTCTCCGCCCGGCCGATCCAGGAGGTGGCGGTGACGGTCCACCTGGCGGACAAATCGCCGTTGCGGGCGATCTACTCGTCCAGCCATCCGGTGGACGTGACTCGGGACGGCGACCGCCGCGCCACCATCGGCTTCGAGGCACGTGACACACGCCCTGACCGCGACTTCGACCTCTACTACAGCCTCTCCGCGGACGCCATCGCCATCAATCTATTGAGTTACAAGCCCTACGACGAAGACGGCTTCTTCCTGCTGCTGGTGACCCCACCCGTCGAGGCCGCCGGCCAGGCGGTGATCGCCAAGGACGTCACGCTGGTGTTGGATGTCTCCGGCAGCATGGATGGCGAGAAATTGGCCCAGGCCAAAATCGCCGGGCACTACGTGTTGGATCACCTGGGACCCGCGGATCGCTTCAACATCGTCGCGTTCAGCACGGCGACCCGTCTCTGCGCCCCCGGCCCGGTGTCCGCTGACCGGCGGGCTGAGGGGCACGCCTTCATCGATCGGTTGACCGCGCAAGGCAGCACCGACATCAACCGGGCGCTGCTGGAGGCGCTGGCCGGCGCCGATGCTGACCGGCCAGCGGTGTTGATCTTTCTGACCGACGGCCTGCCGACCGCGGGTGAGGTAGACCCGGATCGCATCGTGGTTAACGTGGCGGCCAGCGCGGCCAAGTCGGTGCGCCTGTTTGCCTTCGGCGTCGGTTACGATGTGGACACCGTCCTGTTGGATCAGCTCAGCAAGGATCAACGCGGGGTGAGCACTTACGTCCAGCCGGGCCAGAAGATCGACGAAGTGGTGTCAGGGTTCTACGCCAAGGTCAGCGCGCCGGTGTTGGTCGATGTGACGTTGGACTTCAGCGGGGTGCAGGTGGACGACCTCTTACCCTACCCCCTGACCGATCTTTTCGCCGGCACGCAATTAGTCGTGGTCGGGCGCTATCGAACGGGCGACGCGGCCGATCTGCGCTTGTCCGGCGTCGTCGATGGCCGGCCGCAAACCTACACCTACCGGAACCTGGCCTTCGTGCCGCGCGGCGGGGACGAGTTCATCCCCCGGCTGTGGGCGCAGCGTAAAATCGGCTACTTGCTGGGACAGATTCGGCTCCACGGCGTGAACGACGAGTTGGTGGGCGAGGTGGTGGCGCTCAGCACGCGTTACGGCATCGTCACGCCGTACACCTCGTTCCTGGTGCAGGAGCCCGAGTTGGCGTTGACGGACGCCGGCCGTGAGCAGCTCAGCCAGTCGTTGCAGGCGCCGGCGTCGGCGGAATCGGGCGTGGGCGGCGCGCCTGCGCTGGCTCCGGAGCCCCAGGCACGCAGCGGGGCAGAGGCTGTCGAGCGCGCTGTGGTGGAAAAGGAATTGCAGGCGGCTGACCAGTCCTATGGCGTGACTGCGGAGACCCCTGCCGAGGCGGCCGGTGTGCAGGTCAAGCAGGTGGGCGAGAAGACGTTCGTCTTGCACGAGGGCGCCTGGCTGGACACGGCTTTCGATGCGACCGCGCTGACGGCCGAGCCCGTGGCCTTCGGCAGCGATCGCTACTTCCAACTGTTGACTCAGCACCCGGAGATCGGCCGCTATCTGGCCTTGGGCGATCGGGTCACGGTCGTCTTGGCGGGGCAGGCCTATGGTGTTGCGCCGGAAGGGCAATCGGCCGCGGTTGGCCCGACAGCGCAAGCCACTGCATCGCCCGGCCTGGTAGCCACCGCTGAACCGTCCCCCGCGCCCTCGGTCCCCACGCGGGCGGCGACGGCCGTGCCGACGGCCGTCCCTGAGCCGGCTGCTCCCGCTGCCCCTGCGGCTGTGCCGCCCGTCTGCCCTGGAGCGGCCCTCATCGGGTTGATCGGAGTCGCCGTGCCGCTTTGGTATCGCCGCCGGCGTTGAGCAGTCGTTTTCCCATGCCAGGCTTCCGAAGAGTTGTTCGCTTCGGAAGCCTGACGCGCGGCTACGCCCATCCTTCCACAAGTAATATACCCCAACGCTTGTTCCCCGGACGCCAGCATGCTATAATCCCACCATGCTCAGTGCAATCGTCGTCGCCGCGGGTCTCTCCCGGCGCATGAGACATTTCAAACTCCTGTTGCCGTGGGGACAACGCACGGTAATCGGCCAGGTGGTTGCCACGCTGACGACTGCCGGCTTGGCGGAGATCATCGTGGTGACCGGGCATCGGGCCGGTCAGGTAGCCGACGTCCTGACCCCCACGACCGCCCGCACCGTGTTCAATCCTGACTACACGAATGGCGAGATGTTGGGCTCGGTCCAGGTCGGCTTGCAAGCCCTGGGCGAAGACGTGCAGGCCGCGCTGCTGTGCCTGGGCGATCAGCCGCAGATGGCCGTCGAAACGGTCAGGGCCGTGCTGGCCGAGGGCAAGGCGCACGGGTGGAAACGCGTGATCATCCCCAGCTATCAAATGCACGCCGGCCACCCGATCCTGCTGCCACGGGCCGTGTGGCCCCCGATCCTGGCGGCCTCCGGCACATTGCGAGACGTGCTGCGAGCGCGGAAAGAGCAAATTGTGTACGTGAGCGTGGACACCCCGACGATCCTGGCCGATCTCGACCGGCCGGAGGACTACACGCCGGGCGCAGCGTAGCGCCGGCAACCGACTGCTCATCGCCAGCATCCAGCTTCCAGCATCCAACAACCCAAACCGGAGCCGATTCATGGAAACGATCTACAGCAAACTGGCCGAGTTACTTGCCGATAACGAGACCGTCGCCGTCGCTACCGTCATCGACGTACGCGGATCGGCGCCCAGGGAAGTCGGCGCAAAGATGATCATCCACCCGCTGGGCCAGCACGTGGGCACCGTCGGCGGGGGGTGCGGCGAAGCGGACGTCATCCGGGCGGCGCTGGACGTGATCCGGACCGGCCAGCCAACGACCGTGCGCGTGGACCTCACTGAGGACATCTCCATGCAGGCGCTGGGCGTCTGCGGCGGGATCATGGACGTGTTCGTGGCACAGGTGGCTCGGTCGGGAGACCGGCCACAGCCGGCGGAGGTCGTGTTCGTGGAACAGGTGGCTCGGTCGGGAGACCGGCCACAGCCG
>PHCA01000050.1:9021-28645 GCA_002842085.1 Chloroflexi bacterium HGW-Chloroflexi-1 | reverse complement strand
ACAGGTGGCTCGGTCGGGAGACCGGCCACAGCAGGTGGAGGACGTGTTCGTGGAACAGGTGGCTCGGTCGGGAGACCGGCCACAGCAGGTGGAGGAGCAGATCGCTGCGTTGCTGGCTTCCAGCCAGGCGCGGGAGCCAGTGGCGCTGGCGACCGTGGTCAGCGGGCCGAATGCCGGGCGGCAGGCGGTGGTCTGGCTCGACCGGCCGCCGCTGGGCAGCCTGGTAGACCTGACAGATCGCGGAGATCTGACAGGTCTTGCGCAGGGAGAGCTGACAGGTCTTGCACAATTGGAGTCCAAAATTATTGCCGACGCTCAGGACGTCCTCCGCAGCCGCCAACACAAGCTGCTGCGCTACAGCCTCCCAATACCCAATACCCAATATCCAATACCCAATGTCTCGGTTTTCGTCGAAGTCCAACGCCGCGCGCCGGAGCTGATCATCGTCGGCGCGGGGCACATCGCCATCCCCCTGGCCCAGATCGCCACCACGTGCGATTTCGCGGTGACCGTGTTGGATGACCGGCAGAGTTTCGCCAACCGCGAGCGCTTCCCAACCGCGCGGAAGGTGATCACCGCGCCGTTGCGCGAGACCGTGCGCGATCTGCCGATGGACCAGGATACCTTCGTCGTGCTGGTCACCCGCGGCCACAGCCACGACGTCGACTGCCTGCTGGAACTGCTGGACCGGCCGCTGGCCTACGTCGGCATGATCGGATCGCCGCGCCGGGTGGAGGCTGTGTTCAAGCTGTTGGAAGAGGAGATGCAGATCGACCCGGCCAGGTTCGACCGCGTCTACGCGCCCATCGGCATCGCGATCGGCGCCAAGACCCCGGCCGAGATCGCCGTCTGCATCATGGCGGAGATCATCGACGTGCTGCGTGGCGGGCCGGCTGTCTCGATTTCCGACCGGCGACGGGAACGACGGGATGACGAGGTGACAAGGTGACGCCGAGGCTACGCATCGGACGGTGACGGCTGACGCTTGGTGACAAGCGCTGATTCGCCGATTCGCTGATTCGCTGATTCGCTGATTCGCTGATTCGCTGATTCGCTGATTCGCCGATTCGCTGATTCGCTGATTCGCTGATTCGCCGATTCGCTGATTCGTTGATTCGCCGATTCGTTGATTCGTTGATTCGCCGATTCGCTGATTCGCTGATTCGCCGATTCGCTGATTCGCTGATTCGCCGATTCGCTGATTCGCTGATTCGCTGATTCGGGGTATAATCGAGGAACCATTGGACCACTCACGACGTTTAAGGACATGGTTTGACCCGATCTGATTGCTCTGTTGTCTGAGAAACAGGTTACCCCAATGCGCCGCATTCACCGGCTACGTGTGCTGCTGATATCTACGGGAGGGCTACTGATTGCCGCTCTCCTGCTGTACCTTGCCCTGTTCGCCGACCTGCCCAATCCAGCCCGCGTCAAGGGCACTGTCGATGCGCCCAGTATTCTGATCACGGACCGCCACGGCCAACTGCTCTACGAGGTGATCGACCCGGACGGCAACAAAAACGTGCCGCTACCCCTGGCCGAGATCCCGTTGGTTTGTCAGCAGGCCACCATTGCGACCGAGGACGGCCACTTCTACAGCCACCCCGGCATCGATCCGACCGCGATCGTCCGCGCGGCCTGGCAGAACTGGCATGCAGGCTACACCGTTTCAGGCGCAAGCACGCTGACACAACAATTGGCCCGCAACCTGTACATGACAGAGCCGGAGCGGATCGAGCAATCGCTGCGCCGCAAGCTGCGGGAGGCGTGGCTGGCGTGGCGCCTGGAGCAGGTTTACAGCAAGGACGAGCTGCTGGCCCTCTACCTGAACACCACCTACTACGGCCACTTCGCGGTCGGCATCGAGGCCGCGGCCCAGGCCTACTTCGGGATGCACGCCGCGGAACTGGACCTGGCGCAATGTGCCTTGTTGGCCGGCCTGCCCCAATATCCGTCCGGCTACAACCCCACCGAAAACCCGGAAGCCGCCCGCTACCGCCAGCGCGTCGTGCTCGACCTGCTGGTCAAGGATGGCTACATCACCCGAGCCCAGGCAGCGGATGCCAGCCGCGAGGGCATGGCGTACGCCAGCACGCCCTTCCCCATCGAGGCGCCCCACTTCGTGATGTGGGTCCAGGGCCAACTGGAGGAGCTGCTCGGCGCGGACCGACTGCGCGCGGGCGGGTTGCGCGTCACCACCACGTTGGACCTGGACTGGCAACACCAGGCTGAGGCGATCGTCCGGCGCCGCCTGGCAGGGCTTCAGCCGTGCGCGGCGGGCGCTGCGCCCCTGACCTGCGATCCGCTGGCTGATCCGGCCCGCCGGGTGAACAACGCCGCGTTGGTCGCCCTGGATCCGGGGACGGGGGCTGTCCTGGCCCTGGTCGGCAGCCCCGACTACTTCGACCCGGCCATCAGCGGCGCGGTCAACGCCGCGCTCAGCCCGCGGCAGCCTGGCTCCGCGATCAAGCCGTTGACCTATGCGGCCGCTCTCGACCCGGCCCGCGCGGCCAGAGCCGGGCAGATGCCCTGGACGCCGGCCACCGTAATCGCCGATCTGCGCACCGTCTTTCCCACCCAAGAGGGCCGGCCCTACGCGCCGCAAAACTACGACCTGCGCTACCACGGCCCGGTGCCTGTGCGGGCCGCGCTGGCCAATTCCTACAACATCCCGGCGGTGAAGACTTTGCAGTTCATCGGCGTGGATGCGCTGGTGGAGTTGGCGGCGAGATTGGGGATCACATGGGATCAGGAGAACGGGTATTGGGTATCAGGTATTGACCGGACTGAGGCGATGGTAAATTCAGAAAGTATCCAATACCCAATACCCAATACCGAATACCCAATACCGAATACCGGGCTTCCAGTCGCCAAATACGGTCTCGCGCTCACCCTCGGCGGTGGCGAAGTGCGCTTGCTGGACCTGACCGCGGCCTATGCGGCGTTCGCCAACGGCGGGCAGCGGGTGACGCCATTTGGCATCGAACGGATCGAGACGCTGGAAGGAGAGGATATTGGGTATTGGGTATCAGGTATTGACGGACGCCGATGGCAGGTAGCCGAGGGCAAAGCACCCATCGCAAATCGCAAACCGCAAACAACAAGTGCGCTGTACGCAACCCGCGATACGTCCAGCCCTAAAGCCAATATCCAATACCCGATACCCAATACCATCCTCGATCCCCGCGTCGCCTTCCTGATCACCGACATCCTCAGCGACGAAACCGCGCGGCTCCCCGCGTTCGGACCGGGGAACGTGCTGGAGATCGGCCGGCCGGCGGCCGCAAAGACCGGCACCACGACCGACTGGCGCGACAACTGGACCGTCGGCTACACCCCGGAGCTGGCGACGGGCGTCTGGGCCGGCAACGCCGACAACACCCCGATGCGGGACGTCAGCGGCATCACCGGCGCGGGACCGATCTGGCACGACTTCATGATCAGCGTGCTGCGCGACACGCCACCGCAGGCTTTCGCCCGGCCGGATGGCCTGCTGCGGGTCGAGGTGTGCGCGGACTCCGGGCTGCTTCCTCTGGACCGTGGATTGACGAATCCGGAGGGTGAACTGGCCCCGAGACAGTCAGCATCTCAGACCATTCAATCCGAAATCGCAAATCCGAAATCGCAAATCATCTCCTGCCCCAACCGGCGTTTCGAGTGGTTCATCACCGGCACTGAGCCGGCGGACGTGGATGCTTCACACGTGCAGGTCGCCATCGACGTGCGCACCGGCGGCCCGGTGGATGACGCGACGCCGCCCGAATACGTCCGGCCGCGCGCCTACTGGATCCTGCCCCACGAATATCAGGCCTGGGCCCGGGAAAACGGCATCCCGCAGCCACCGATGGTCGTTGGTGCTGGGTCACAAGTCCAACAGGTTTCGTTCAACGTTGAACGTTCAACCTGCAACCTGCAACTCACCAGCCCCGACCCCAACCAGACCTACCGGCTGGATCCCGGGCTGCCGCCGAGCGCGCAGAAGCTGCCCATTACCGCCCGCCCCGGCCCGGCGCTCGAAGCGCAAGGGGCGCCGGTCACCTTGTTGCTGGACGGTGCGCCGTTCGCTACCGTCGGTAGCCCCGACTACACGGCCTGGTGGCCACTCAGCGCCGGTCAGCACACGTTCCAGGCCGTTGCCACGGGCGCGAATGGCCGCAAAGAAAAAAGCGAGCCGATAACTGTGTTTGTCGTTGAGTAAAGTAACGAGTAACGAGTAAGAAGTAACGAGGTATCTTTTCAATAGTTCGGGGCATGCTCGCTGTGGCCGGTCTCCTGACCGAGCCACGGTGGCTCGGTCAGGAGACCGGCCACAGCCCCCCGGATTATGGCTGTCGCTTGAGAAGATACGAGTAAAACGTTAACGCATTACTCATTACTCGTTACTCATTACTCGTTACTCGTTACTCATCACTCATTTCTCGTCACACCCTGGAGGTTCCAATGCACACCAACCGATTCATCACCTGGTTGTTCGTCCTCATCATGCTGCTGACGCCAGTTCTCAGCGCCTGCCAGACCCTGACGCCGCAGCCCAAACCCACGCCGTCCGGCACGGTCCCATCGGCGCCTGCTGCACCGACTCAGGCGCCCACGCCCACCCGTGAGCCGTTACCGCCCACCGTGGTCAGCGTCACGCCCGACCGCGGCGAAGAGCAGGTGCTTTCGGCTCCGGTCATGGTCACCTTCGACCAGCCGATGGACCCGGCCAGCACCAGCTCGGCCTTCAGCATCGAGCCAAAAGTGCCCGGTGAAGTGAAGGTGGAAGGCAACCTGTTGACCTTCTCGCCCACCGAACGGCTCAAACGGGGCGCCGAATACCGGGTGACCCTGGCCAGCAGCGCCACCAGTGCGGCCGGCCTGAAGCTGCCCCAGCCGATCTCGTTCAAGTTCGCCACAGCCGGTTTCCTGGAAGTGACCAACACGCAGCCGGCCGACGGCGCCAGCGGTGTGGCCATAGACAGCGCCATCACGGTGGCGTTCAACCGGCCCGTGGCGCCGCTCACCGACGTGGCCGGACAGGCCGATCTGCCGGCGCCGTTCGTCATCACGCCGGAAGTGGCCGGCGCGGGCCAGTGGCTCAACACCGCTATCTATCAGCTCACCCCGGCGAAAGGGTTAGCCGCATCCACCGACTACACAGTCACGGTGGCGGCCGGGCTCGCAGACACCACCGGCGGCCTGCTGGCCGACGACTACAGCTTCACTTTCCGCACCGCCGATCCAACGGTGCTTTCGTGGCTCCCGGAGAACCCGCAAAATGTCAAGGTGGAAAGCCCGATCACGGTCACCTTCTCCATGCCGATGGACCGTCGGTCGACCGAAGCCGCCTTCAGCCTGATGGATGGCAAGAAAAACACCGTAACAGGCGCGTTCACCTGGGCCGAAACCGACACAGCGCTGGGTTTCAAGCCGACGCGGATGCTCGCCTTCGGGATCCGCTACACGGCCACGATCACGGAGACGGCCCGGCCGGCCAACGGTCAGGGCACGCTGCGGGCTGCGTCCAGCCGCAGCTTCACCACCGTCTCGCTGCCCAAGGTCGTCCGGACCGATCCGCGCGATGGCGACCGGCGAACCGACCCATCCGGAGGCACAACCTTCTACTTCGCCAGCCCGATGGACCCGGCCAGCTTCGTCACCGGCACGGTGACAATTCTTCCCCAGCCAACCCGCGTGTACACAAGCTACAACGAATGGGACAACAACCTGTACGTTTCGTTCGACAGACTGCCCGCCACGGCTTACACCGTCACCCTGTCCGGCAAGGTCGCCGATCCTTATGGCAACCTGCTGGGCGAGGATGTCGCCCTGAGCGCAGGGTGCGCCATCCACTTCACCACCCGGGACTACGACCCGCTGCTGGAGCTGAGCGGCACGGGCCAGGTGGGTACCTACAATGCCTACACGGTCACCGAGGCGGTCGTTACGTATCGCAACGTCCCGGAGATCACCTTCAACCTGTACCGGACCCCCGTCGAGGACTTCATCGCGCTCACCGGCCAAGACTCGTGGCAGGCCTGGGACAAATACCGGCCCGCCAAGGCCGACCTGCTCCACACGTGGACCGTGCCGACCGACGCCCAGCCGAACCAGACCGCCCTCCTGCGGACCAAACTGGTCGGCGAGGACGGTCAGCCCGTCGGGCCGGGCATGTACTTCCTGCAACTGAGCGGCAAGGACATCAGCAGCCAGCCGTACGACTCCTACCGGCAACTGCTGGCCCGCACCGACCTGAACGTGACGCTCAAGAGCGCCGAGCACGAGGCGTTGGCCTGGGTCACCGACCTCAAGAGCGGGCAGCCGGTGTCGGGGGTCACGGTGCGCTTCACCGACGGCGCTGAGCTGGATATGGAGGCGACCACCGATCGGGATGGCGTGGCGCGGGTGACCTTCGGGAAAGCACGCCAGATTTGGGACCCACTCCTGGCCCCGGCGACCACCGCGGCGGGCAACTTCGGCGTTGCCTCCAGCAACTGGGAGGACGGCATCAACCCGTGGGACTTCGACGTGCCCGGCGGCGCGATGGCGGAGCCGTACGCGGGCTACGTCTACACCGACCGGCCGATCTACCGGCCGGGCCAGACCGTCTACTGGAAGGCGCTGATCCGACACGACACCGACGCGCTGTACAGCCTGCCCACTCCGGGCCAACCGGTCACGGTCACCATCGACGATGATCAGGGCAACGAGCTGCTGAACGAGACACTGCCCCTCAGCCCGTTGGGCGCCGTGAATGGCAAACTCGTTCTGGGACCGGACGCCGGCCTGGGCTACTACTACATCTCGGTGCAGTTGACCGAGGAGGCGCGTTACGGCGTGGGCTTCCAGGTGGCCGAATATCGTAAGCCGGAGTACGAGCTGAGCGCGACGACGGCCAGGCCCGAATACGTCCAGGGCGAGCAGATCGACGTCACCGTGGAAGCCAGGTATTTCTTCGGCGGCCCGGTCAAGAATGGCAAAGTGAGTTGGGCGCTGCTCAGCGACGACTACTTCTTCAACTATCAAGGAAAAGGCTACTTCAGCTTCAGCGACTGGGACTGGTACGAATCCCAAACCCGGCGTTTCGGCGAGCCGCTGAGCCAGGGCGAGGGGATCACCGATGATCAAGGCCGTTTCACCTTCAGCGCGCCGGCCGACATCAGCAAGTTCCCGCAAAGCCAACGGTTCACCTTCGACATCACGATCATGGACATCGACAACCAGGTGGTCGCCACCCAGGCCAGCACGGTGGTGCACAAAGGCGCCTTCTACATCGGCCTGAGCCCGCAACGCTACGTGGCGACGGTCGGCGAGGAGAGCCTGGTGAACGTCATCACCGTGGACCCGCAAAGCCAACCCGTGCCCAAGACCGATGTCACGGCGGTGGTGAACCGGATTCAGTGGTACAGCGTGCGCGAACAGGCCGATAACGGCCGTTTCTACTGGACGACCGCGGTCGAAAAGACGCCGGTCTACACCGACACCGTGACGACCGACGGGGAGGGCAAGGCTGTCCTCGCCTGGACTCCGGCGAGCGGCGGTGAGTACAAGATCGAAGCCACCGGCCGAGATCGGGCCGGGCACACCATCCGCAGCGCGGCCTTCATCTGGGTCAGCGGCCGCGAATACGTGAGTTGGCGCCAGGAGAACAACGACCGCATCGAGTTGGTTGCCGATCGGGATGAGTACACGGTCGGGGACACGGCGGAGATCCTGGTAGCCAGCCCATATCAGGGCGCGGTCAAAGCACTGCTCACGATCGAACGCAGCGGCATCCTGAGCCACCAGGTGCTCGAGCTCCAGGGCAACAGCGCGGTCCTGCGCATCCCGATCAAGGCGGAGCACGCCCCGAACATCTTCGTATCGCTCATGCTGGTGAAGGGGATGGATGAAACCGGCCCCCGCGAGGCAGCGCCGTCGTTCAAGATGGGCCTGGTGCAACTCAAGGTGTCGGTGGCGGATAAGCAGTTGCAGGTCAACCTGAAGCCGGACCGGGACAAAGTCGGACCGCGTGACAGGGTGACCTGGGAAGTGCAGACCCTGGATGCCGCGGGCCAGCCGGTGCAGGCCGAAGTGTCGCTGGCGCTGGTGGACAAGGCCATCCTGACCCTGGCCAGCGACAACGCCGGCGCGCTGATGGATCGCTTCTACAGCCAACGCGCCCTGGGCGTGCGCACCGCCAGCACCCTGGTCGTCAACGTCGACCGGATCGTGGCCCAACTGACACAAGGCGCCAAGGGTGGCGGTGGCGGCGGCGACATGGGGCTTGGCGGGCTGAGTGTGCGCCGGGAGTTCCCCGACATCGCGTACTGGAACGCGGTCGTGACCACCGGCGCGGACGGCAAGGCAACGGTCGAGGTCACTCTGCCCGACAACCTGACCACCTGGACGATGGACGCCCGCGCGATCACCGCTGACACGTTGGTGGGGCAGGCTGTCGCGGACATCATCGCGACCAAGGACCTGCTGGTGCGCCCGGTGTTGCCACGCTTCTTCATCGACGGCGACCAGGCTGAGATCGCCGCCGTGATCCACAACAACACGGACAAAGCGTTGGACGTCACCGTCAGCCTGCAGAGCACCGGGCTCGTCCTGCCGGAACCGGTGACGAGCCAGGTGTCCGTGCCGGCCGAAAGCACGTATAAGGCGGTCTGGCCGGTCACCGTGCTGCCCGACGTGGAGCAGGTCAAGGTGTTGATGAGTGCGGTCGGCAGCTCCCTGCAAGACGCGGTCGAGATGACCCTGCCGGTCTACCGCTACACGACGCCGGAGGTGACCGGCACGAGCGGCCAGGTCGCGCTGGACGAGGGCCGGCTGGAGCTGATCCACCTGCCGGTGAACGCCGACCCGACGCGCGGCGAGCTGGAGGTCACCCTGGAGCCCAGCCTGGCCGCCGGCATGACGGGCGGGCTCAAGTACCTGGAGCACTACCCCTACGAGTGCGTCGAGCAGACCATGAGCCGGTTCCTGCCGAACGTGGTAACCTATGCGGCGCTGAAATCGCTCGGCATCGAGCGGCCCGATCTGGAGACGGTCCTGCCGCAGCAGGTCGGCGTGGGGCTGCAACGCATCTACGCCAGACAACACGTGGACGGCGGCTGGGGTTGGTGGCAGCGGGACAACAGCAACCTGTTCATCAGCGCCTACGTAGTGTTCGGGCTGGCCAAGGCGCAACAGGCCGGCTTCACTGTGGACCAGACCGTGCTCACCCGCGGCGTCCGCTATCTGAAGCGCAACCTGAGCGCACCCAAAAATCTAAGCAACTGGCAGTTGAACCAGCAGGCGTTCATGGTCTACGCGCTGGCCGAGGCGGGCGAGATGGAGCCAAACCGGGCCGGCGCGCTCTACGAGCAGCGCGAGGGGTTGAGCCTGTACAGCAAGGCTTATCTGGCGCTGGCGCTGGGCTTGATCGACGATGATGCCAGCCCGGACCGGGTCAAGACCCTGCTGGCCGACCTCACCGGCCAGGCCGTCGTCAGCGCGACCGCCACCCACTGGGAAGAGGGGTGGACGGATTACTGGAACATGAACACCGACACCCGCACCACCTCGATCGTCCTGGACGCGATCGCCCGGCTCGACGCCAAGAACAGCCTGGCGCCCAACGCGGTCCGCTGGCTGATGAGCGCGCGCAAGGCGGACCGTTGGGAAACGACGCAGGAGAACGCCTGGGCCATCATGGCGCTCACCGACTGGATGGTCACGACCGGCGAGCTGCAGGGCAACTACGACTGGCAGGTGTTGCTCAACAATGAAACCCTCGGCCAGGGCGCGGTCACACCGGCGACCGTGGGCGAGGTGACCAGGCTCAAGGCTGACATCACCAGGCTGTTGATCGACCAGACTAACGGCCTGCTCATCCAGCGCACCAGGTCAGGGGATGAGACCGGCAAGGGTCAGTTGTACTACACCGCGCATCTAAAAACCTACCTGCCGGTCGAGCAGATCGAACCGCTGAATCGCGGCGTGATCGTGAGCCGGGAGTACCGGCTGGCGGATTGCGGGCTACCGATCCCGCAGGGCGAGTCGACCAGGCCGGCGCCGCGCTGCCCGACCATCGCCCAGGCCCGCGTCGGGGACGTGATCGACGTGACATTGAACATCGTGGCGCCGCACGCCCTGCACTTCCTGGTCGTCGAAGACCCGTTGCCGGCCGGCGCCGAGGCCATCGACACCAGTCTGCGCACCACCAGCATCACGGCCCAAGGCCCGACGCTGGCACGCGACCAGACGGAGTCGACGTCCTGGTGGGATTGGTGGTGGACGCCGACCAATACGGATCTGCGCGACGAGAAGGTGGCCCTGTTCGCCACCTGGCTCAACCCGGGCAGCTACCAGTTCCGCTACCAGATCCGGGCCAGCCTGCCCGGCCGCTTCCTGCTCCTGCCGCCCACGGCCTACGAGATGTACTTCCCGGAGGTGTGGGGTCGCGGCGCGGGGGGCGTGTTTACCATAACCGAATAGGGAGTATTAGAGTGGGGGCTCGGTCACAGACCGGCCCCAGCCGGCAAGGGGTGGGGGCTCGGTCACAAACCGGCCCCAGCCGGCAAGGGGTGGGGGCTCGGTCACAAACCGACCCCAGCCGGCAAGGGGTGGGGGCTCGGTCACAAACCGGCCCCAGCCGGCAAGGGCGGTCACAAACCGGCCCCAGCCGGCAAGGGGTGGGGGCTCGGTCACAAACCGGCCCCAGCCGGCAAGGGGTGGGGGCTCGGTCACAAACCGGCCCCAGCGAGGTACTACCCCCATCCTACAATGCCGCCAACATATACCCGGACCCGCGCACGGTCAGCAAATACTGCGGATTTTCCGGTTCCGGCTCGATCTTGCGCCGCAGGTAGAGGATGTAGAGCTTCAGGTTTTGTGTCGTGCCGGATGGATCGCCTTGCCAGACGGCGTCCCGAAGCTGGCGATGGGTGAAGGGCTCGCCGGGCCGTTCGGCCAGGGTGAACAACAGCCGGCTCTCGATGGGCGTCAGTCGCACCAACTGGCCGTTCAACAACGCCTGCTGCCGCGACAGATCGATCACCAACTCACCGCCGCCCAGCCGCAACACGTCCGGCCTGGTCGCCAGCTTTTCGTGCACGCGCCGGCGCAGCAAGGACCGCACGCGCGCCAGCAGCTCGTCGGCGCCGAAAGGCTTGGCCAGGTAGTCGTCGGCGCCGACATCCAACCCGTAAACCCTGTCCATCTCGTTGCTGCGCACCGAGAGCATCAAGATCGGGACACCAGAGAACTCACGCAACCGCTTGACCGCCTCCAGGCCGTTCATACGCGGCATGTTGATGTCCATGATCACCAGATCCGGCGTAAAGATGGCATACTGCGCCAAGCCATCTTCGCCATCCACAGCTTCGGCGACCTGGTACGACTCCCCCTCCAGCAACCGCACCAGGGAGAGGCGCATGGCTGCGTGGTCCTCCACCACGAGAACCTTTTCTGGCATCGCACTACCTCCATCATGCCTCGCCAGGACTGGCAGTCCTGGCTCACATCGCGACCACAAACGCCAACGCCAGCCCGCCGTCGTGGGCCAGACTCACCGCCCAACACCGCAACCCCAGCGCGCCGGCCAAAATCGCTGCCTCCCCATGTAGTTGCAAAGTCGGCCGGCCGGCGTCATCCCGCAGCACCTCGATATCCCGAAACCCGATCTGCCCGATCCCCGTGCCCAGCGTCTTGGCCGCAGCCTCCTTGGCCGCCCAACGCGCTGCCAGCGAGGCCGGGCGCCCCCCGCAATCGGCCAGCTCGCCCGCCGTAAACACCCGATCCGTGAAACGCGCACCGTAGCGCTCGACCATCCCGGCGATGCGGTCGATCTCCACCAGATCAGTACCCACGGCGAGATTGCCGATGGCCGATGGCCGATGGCCGATTGTTGTCTCTTCCACCTCGACCCACCCATTCACGGTAAGGGCATCCTAACCCGGACGAACCGGAACCAAAGAGGTGAAAGCCGATAGAGAAATCTTTGCACAAAAAGCAAGAATCTCATGGGTCAGGCACTGTACCGGCGCTCAAATCCGCAATCCCCAATCAAAAATCCGCAATCCTCACGGCCCCGCGACGGCCACCACGTGCGGGTGGCGCAGGTACTTCTGTGCGACAGCCTGCACCTCCTCCACCGTCAGCGCGTCGATGCGCGCCACGTAGTCCAACAGGTAGTCCAGGCCCAACTCCTGCCACTCCAGATCCACCAACGTGCCCGCCACGCCGTCGTTGGTCTCCAGGTGCAGAGGCAGGGAACCAGTGAGATAGCGTTTGCTGTCCTCCAGCTCAGCCGCGGGCACGGGCTCATCGCACAGACGTTGCACCTCCACCAGCACCGCCTCGATCGCACGATCGACGTTGGCGGGGTTGACCCCGGCGGTCGCCAACCAGATACCCGGCTCCCGGTCAGCCTGCAGACGGCTGAACGCATAGTAGGCCATGCCCTGACGCTCGCGCACGTTGGCGCCGAGCCGGCCCATCATGCCGAAGACGCCCAGCACGGTATTGGCCAACCGCGCCGCGTCGAAATCGGGATCCAACCGCCGCATCGCGGGCCAGCCCAGGACGATGTCGGACTGGCTCTTGTCGGGCATGGGCACGCGGCCTTCACGAACCGCCTCCGGCCAGGACACCGGCGGCAGTTCCGCGCGCGGCGGGCGCTCGCCGGTCCAATCTCCGAAAGCCGCCGCCACCTTCGCCACTGCCTCTTCGGCCGGCAGCGCGCCAACCACGGCCACCGCCATGCCGGCCGGCCGGTAGTACGTCTGGTAGAACGCGACCAGGGCATCGCGACCGATGGCCGTGTTGCTCTGCCGGCTGCCCAGCAGATTACGCCCCAACGGGTGCGCGCCGTACATCAGGCCCTGGAACGTCAGCCCGGCCATCTGTCGGGGGTCGTTCTCCCGCTCGGCGATGGCCGTCATCCGCAGACCGCGCAACTTCTCGACGTGGTCCTCGGGAAAGACGGGCTGGCGCAGCTCATCGGACAACACGTCCAACACCAGGTCCAGGTCCTCGGTCAGCGACTTGGCCGAGAAGCCGGTGATATAGCGATCGGCGCCGAACCCGATGGACGCGCCCACGGCTTCGACGATCTCATTGATTTCGGTGAAGGAGCGTCGCCGCGTGCCCCGGCTCAACATGCCCGCGGTGTAGGATGCCACGCCGGTGAGCTCAGCCGGTTCATCCAGGTTGCCAGCCTGAAGATAGCCCTCGACCACGATGGAGGGGGCGCTCCAGTTCTCCCGCGCCAGCACGGTGATGCCGTTCGGCAGGGTCTGCCGCAGGATATCCTTCGAGCTGGGCAGCGCCAGCTCGAGCGCTGAAGCGGGTGAGTGAAGATCCATCATTGTGCCTCCATCTCTTCGTCCGCGTGCTCGACTTCGCCGGCGTGCCCGATCTCTGCACCCTCTGGGGGCGCTCCTTGACCGTTGGCCGGCACATACCAGCCCACATTGCGCAGGGCCGGCTTGAAATAAGTCTGCGCCACTCGCTGCACATCCGCGACGGTCACCGCGGTCAGCTTGTCCAGGAAGGTCTCGAACCAGCTCACGTCGGCCACGAGCTCGCTGAAGCCGAGCCAGTAGCCCTGGTCAGTGACGCTTTCGCTGGAGTAGGCGAACTGGGCCCGGGTCTGTTTGATGGCCTTCTGTAGCTCCGCCTCGGTGATCGGATCGTCCATCACCCGCGCCACTTCGGCCAACAACGCGGCCTCGACCTCGGGCAGGGTTCGGCCCTCGCGTACCGTGGCCGAGAAGCTGAACAGATAGGGATCCACCGTCGAGTTGATCCCACAACCGGCATCCGAAGCCAGGTCAGCTTCAACCAACGCCCGGTACAGCCGAGAGCTGCGGTTCGACGCGCCGCCACCCCAGAGCGACATGCCCTTGGCGCCGCCCAGGATCGTGTCCAACACCACCAGCGGGTAATAGTCGGGATCGGTGGCCCTGGGCGCCCGATAGGCGATCTCCAGATACGAGGTCGAACCGGGCCCCTCCACTGTCACCCGGCGCTCGCCGCGTTGGGGCGGCTCCTGAGCGGTGAAGGGAGGCAATGTCGGCCCGGCCGGGATGCCGCCGAACAGTTCCTGGATGCGCGCCAGCATGGTGTCGCTCTCGAAATCGCCCGCGACAGCCACCACTGCGTTGTTGGGGGTGTAATAGGTGCGATAGTGACCGTAAAGCTGGTCCCGGGTCATCGTCTCCAGATCGCACTGCCAGCCGATCACCGAATGATGATAGGAATGGGCCTGGAACGCCGCGGCCTGCAACGCCTCGCCCATCAAGTACTCCGGGTTGTTCTCGTTGCCCTGCCGCTCGGCGATGATCACCGTGCGTTCGAGCTCGGCCTCCTCGGGATCGAAGACCGCGTGGACCATGCGGTCCGCTTCCACACGCAACGCCAGGTCGATCCGGTCGGAGGGGAGCGTTTCAAAGTAGGTGGTGAAATCGATCCACGTCATCCCGTTGAACACCCCGCCCTCGCGCGCCACCGCCTTGTCGAACTCGCCCTGCGGATAGGTCGGCGTGCCCTTGAACAACATGTGCTCCGCCCAATGCGATATGCCGGTGATGCCCGACACTTCGTTGCGGCTGCCCACGCGATACCAGATCCAAAAGCTGGCCACCGGCGCGTGGTGCATCTCGCGCATGACCACCGTCAGGCCGTTGTCCAAAGTCGTCTTGTGAATTTCGTTGAGTTGACTCACGTCGCTGTTCTCCGTGGTGCGTATTGCGTGTCGGTGTATCTTCTTAATTATCCGGGGGCTGTGGCCGGTCTGTGACCGAGCCACGGGTGGCTCGGTCACAGACCGGCCACAGCGGGTTGCTCCCCCCGCACAACTGAGCAGATACATATCCATCACCCATTACTCGTCCCTCGTCACCGTGTCACCATGTCACCATGTCACCATGTCACCATGTCACCATGTCACCGTGTCACCGTGTCACCGTGTCACCGTGTCATGCAGTTCATCGCTCGCCACATTATACCCCCGCCCCATGCCGCGATACAAGAAGCCGGTTTCCCGCATCGCGGCCGGCTCGTACACGTTGCGGCCATCCACGAAGACCGGCGTCCTCATCGCGGCGCGAATGCGGGCCAGATCGAGATGTTTGAACTCGTTCCACTCGGTAAGCAACACCAGCGCATCGCACCCGTCCGCCAGTTCGTAGGGGTTTTTCGCCAGCGCCAGTTCCGGCACGACCCGCTGGGCCACCTGGTGCGCCACGGGATCGTAGCCCGCCACCTGCGCGCCCTCGCGCACCAGCATGTGGGCGATCTCCACGCTCGGCGCGTCGCGCATGTCGTCGGTGTTGGGCTTGAACGCCAGCCCCAACAGGCCGATCTTGCGATCCTGCAACGCGCCCAAGGCATCCCGCAACTTGTACACGATCTGCCGGCGCTGATCGCGATTGATGGCCATCACCGCGTTCAAGAGCGCGGGGTGCGCGCCATGCAGCAGCCCCATGTATTCCAGCGCCTTGACGTCCTTCGGAAAACAACTGCCCCCGAAACCCACCCCGGCATCCAGGAACGCGCGGCCGATGCGCTTGTCGTACCCCATGCCGGCCGCCACCTCCTTGACATCCGCGCCCAGCTTCTCGCAGATCGCCGAGATTTCGTTGATGAAGGAGATGCGCGTGGCCAGGAACGCGTTGGACGCGTACTTGATCATCTCGGCCGTGCGCAGGTCGGTGAGGACGATGGGCGCTCTGAACGGCAGGTGCAACTGGGCCACCTTTTCGGCCGCATCGCGGTCCAACGACCCCAGCACGACCCGGTCCGGGTGCATGAAGTCGGCCAACGCCGACCCCTCGCGCAGGAACTCCGGGCAAGACACAACCGCAAAATCGATCGTCCGGGGTTGGTGTTTGCGGATGATGTCGGCCACCCAGTCCCCCGTGCCCACCGGCACCGTGCTCTTGTTGATGATGATCAGCGGATGGTCCATCGTCTCGGCGATGGTTTCAGCCGCCATGCGCACGTATTGCAGATCCGCCTCGCCATCCACGCCCGACGGCGTGCCCACCGCGATGAAGGCGAACTCGGCGTCAGTCAATCCCTCGGCGTATGACGTGGTGAACGTGAGCCGGCCGGCCGCCACATTGCGCCGGACCACCTCCTCCAGGCCCGGCTCGAAAATCGGGACCCCACCTTCAAGCAACACCTGGATCTTGCGTTCATCGATATCGATGCAGATCACCCGGTTGCCCAGATCGGCAAAGCAGGCGCCGGTCACCAAGCCCACGTAGCCGGTGCCGATGACGGCGATGTTCTTCATGTATTCACAATCTCCTTATGTCAACTAGCGCACCCAAAAACGTAAGGCGAAAAACGTAACCTCCGTATGGCATCCATCACGTCTGGCGTCTTACGTTTTACGTTTTACAGTCTCCGCCTCAAAATCCCCCCACCGCACCCCCTGCCGCCACATATAAAACGCGCCCAGGACAGTGATCGGGAACCACAGCGCGGCGTGCAGCACGATCGTATACCCAAACGCCAGCCCGTAGTCGACGCCAAGCGCCTCCAGCACCCGCGCGCCCACCTCGAACGTCCCGATGTAGCCGGGCGCCGAGGGCAGCGTCGTGGTCAGGTTCACCACACCGTTCATCAACATCAGTCCGACGAAGCTGACCGCGAAACTGAAGGCGTGCATCACAAACCAATACTTGACGGTCTC
Organism: Chloroflexi bacterium HGW-Chloroflexi-1; assembly: GCA_002842085.1. Classification (GTDB taxonomy): domain Bacteria; phylum Chloroflexota; class Anaerolineae; order CG2-30-64-16; family CG2-30-64-16; genus CG2-30-64-16. Next base: position 11,994 of record PHCA01000050.1, on the reverse strand, counting down.
GGTGAGCCAGATCACCAGCGACGTCACGAAAACCATCAGCACGTCGCGGCCGTGGCGCAAGAAGTGCAGCCCGGCCAAAAACCGCTCGTAGAAACCGTCCACCGGCGCGCGGAACCGGGCCGGTACCAGCCGGTCGGCGAAGAAGCGATACACCACCCCCACCCGGCGCTGGTCGAACGCCATCCACAGGAACACCAGCAGCGCGGCCAGGAACAGAACGCTGGCGCCGATCACGACCTGGCGATACACCGGCGGGATATGCTCGGCGCCCACAAATGGCAAAGCGAAGAAGACAAACAGCAACATCACCAGCCCATCGAACACGCGCTCGATGATGATGGTCGCCAGCGACGCGCTCACGCTGACGCCCTCGTTGCGGCGCAACACGAACGCGCGGATCACCTCGCCGGCGCGGGCGGGATAGACGTTGTTGCCGAAATAGCCGATGCACACCACGGGGAACAGCCTGGGCAGCGAGATCGCCTTGACCGGCCGCAGGAGGTAGTGCCAGCGCCAGGTGCGCGCCCAGACCGCAAAGAAGTAGATCGCCACGCCCGGGAGGATCCACCAGTAGTTGGCCGTGCGCAGATGACTCCACACCTGGTCCAATTCCAGGCCGCGCAACGCGTACCAGATAAAGATCAGGCTAATGATCGCTCCCGCGAGGATCTGCCAGCGCTTTTTCACAGTCCCTCCGAATCTCCCACAGAATTGATCGGGGTGTATTTCAAATAAGTTGGGGTGAGCAAGCCTTGCGAAGGTTTTGCGGCAAAATGACCGGCGTGATGCTCATTTTCCGAACCTTCGCAAGGCTTTTCTCTCCCGAACAGCTCCTACTCCGCGACCGGCGTCGCCTCCTCCAGCATCACTCCCAACACCCGCTCCAACGTCATTGTGTGCACGCACACCCCACGCTGGCCAAAAAAGTCACACCCGCACTGCCACGTCCCGTGATCGAACGTAATCGTATAGACCTGGTGCTTCCCTTCGAACCCGACCTCAAAGCGCCTGAATGTGATCCGTTCCGGTTCCTCAGCGTACTCGCGAGCCTTGCTGATCTTAGCGATCATCGCCGAATCCATACCTGTGCCTCCTCTTTGATGTAGAATGGAACACAACTCATCGGTCACGCACACAAAAAGCACCGCAGCGACGAGCGCTTCGGTGTTTCAGATGAGTACTCGCTTGAATATGCGAACGACCTCAGGCATAACGTGGGGTACCTCCGTAGCTGATCTGGCGCCTTTCCGAAAAACACCTCAAGGCCCCGGTCGATAAGCAGCCCATCCGGCCACATAGACCCGGGCATGCACGCGTCCCAGGTAGATGCCCGGACAGCGCTTCACACAATACGACCCAAGTATACCTGGGGCACGAGCCTTTGTCAATACGTATGTATGCACGTACGCACGGTATCCTCTCAATAATCTGGGGATGCTGTGGCCGGTCTCCTGACCGAGCCACCCGTGGCTCGGTCAGGAGACCGGCCACAGCGAGCGATTCCCCGAAAAATTGAGAAGATACTACGCACGTACGCACTCATGCCGTACAGGTGATCTCCAATTACCCTACCAGCAAGCATTGCAGCGCGACGATGGATCATCCACCCACGCCCCCCGGCCGCGCCGTTTCCGAACCGGACAGGAGATAGAACCGCTGGCCCTGGTTTTCCTGGACGACGATCGTCAGCCCGGCGCCGCCCTGGCGGGTCCAGAGTTGGCTTGCCGCTTCACCGAGCTGCCCGGCCAGCGCCTCTTCGGTGTGATCCGGGAACAACCCCAGCCGCGTCCACAGCACGCCCTGGCGCAACAACTCCACGCGCGCCGGCGCCGCCTCGGCCGGGCTGAGGGTGTCCAACTGCTGGCCATAGCCGTTGATCAGGTTCGTGTACGCGTCCACCAACGCCGCCTGGATCTCCGCGACCTGCTCCTCCCAGGCCGGCGCCAGCGAAATCCCATAGGCGCCGCGGGCCACCCGATACTTGATCGTCAGCCAGGCCACCTGGTCGTGGAGCAGCGCCAGTCGGTCGGGCAGCGGCAGGTCGTCGGCGCCAGCGTAAAACGCCGCCCGCGCCGCGTCCTCAGCCATCAACGCCTTACCGAGCGCCCCGGCGAGCTCAGCGCGGCTGCCGGATGGGGCGTTCAGCCACCGGGCAGCCATGCTGGCCGCCGCGGCCTGCCGCGCGACGAACGCTTCCGAAACCGCCCCCGGCAACACCACGCTACCACGCAGGCCAGGAAGCAGTTGGGGGCCTTGCTCCAGCTTGATGCCGGGGCCGGCGATGGCGTTCTCGAGGTTCCCCTGGATCGCCGCCGCTGTCTGCGCGTCGCCCAGATCACGATAGACAACCACCACCTGGGTCAGTGTCGCCCGGCGCTGGGCGGGCAACATGGACAGGCTATACCGGGCGATGTTCTCGGCCTGAGCCAACGCCAGGCGCGCCGCCCGCGGTTTGTCCAACGCCGTGAAACCGCGCGCCACCTGCAACGAGACATCGGCCCGCGCCACATCGCTCAGCGTCGGGCTCAGCGCCACCTGATCCAGCGCCGCCCCATAGCAAATCAACGCCCGCGCGGGGTCCGCACCTTGATAGTGATTGGCCAGCAACAGCCAGTGCCCGCTGCGCAGCGTGTCCGGCAGCAGCACACTGTAGGCCAACCCGGCATACGCCGTCTCGATTTCACCGGCGTCCAGCACGGCCCGGATCACGCGGTCATCGGGCTCACCGGCCAGGGGCAGCACGGCCAAATCAGGCGCCACCATCTCCGCATGCACGGTATCCAGTGGGTTGACCCACCCGATTTCGGCCTTGGAGTCGCGGGATAGATAGAAATACGCGCCCAGGAGCGCCACGCCGGCCAACGCCAGCAGCACCACGCCCGTGATCAGGGCGGTCAGTAACCAGTTTGACTTACGCAGTTTTTTCATTACCCTCTCGCGTGACATGGTGACAGGGTGACGGGGTAAATTGGT
>PHCA01000050.1:0-8973 GCA_002842085.1 Chloroflexi bacterium HGW-Chloroflexi-1 | reverse complement strand
CCAATCTACCAATCTACCAATCTACCATCCGCCATCCCCAATCCCCGAACCCTGTTTGCCAAATCACAGCCCCTGTGCTAAAATAGCCTCCTTGTTTCCAGCAAGACCAGGCTGGAAATCGAACTCTGTCGCGGAGACCGAGACCACATGTCGCCTGGCGGCCCTGCCGTGAGTACGAAACCGATCGACCGCCTCTTGCGGTGGTTCCCTGTGCCATCACATTACGGACCATCCTGGCGGCCACTTACCCTGCCCGAGACTCGTGGCCGGCTTGTCACGTCCTCGGGCGACATCTTGCCCGGTAGGGATAGCTCATGTCTCACACAAAGGCAGACCATTCTGAGACCGGCAAGACATTCCAACCAGGAGTAGAATGCAACGTTATGGAAATGACTGACACGCATAGGCTGTCCCGTTTGGCCCGCTGGCTCGAAGGCAAGACCAGCAGCCGGGTGATCAGCTTCGTGATCATCCCAGTCCTGTTGATCCTGGCCCTGCTGCTCCCCCCCATCTCGATCATCGAACGGATCACCGACGCCGGCGCCACCCGGGTCACCGAGGCCGGCGGCGCCCTCACCGACCCCGATGGTACCCAGGTCATCTTCTTGCCGGGCGCCATCGGGCAGCCTTTCCGGGCCACGCTCGCCGCTGTGCCGCGCGTGACCTTCCTGGAGGGCAGCGCCGGGGCCGATCTGTTGGCCGCGGCCAAGGCGATCCCATCCCACCTGATCGCCAGAAGCCCGTACTATCAGTTGAAGCTGCACGGCGAAGCGCCGTCCGGCGCCACCTGGGTGATGCCGATCCCCAACGACAGCGAGCCGTATGAAACGCTGGACGTCTACACCTGGGACGCGGCCGCGCAGAGCTGGCAGTGGCTGCCGCATAGCATCATCCGCGAAGATGACCAGATCGAATCCCGGGTCAACGCCGTGCCTGAATCGGCGATGATCATGCAGACCAACCCCATGCCCGCAGTCGTCTCGGCCGACTTGGCCCTGGCCAGCGCCCTGCCGGGAGAGGGCCAGGGCGCGTTGGGACAGGTCCAACCCACCGGGCTCTACCTGGGCAATGGTGGAAGCCTGGACGGCGCGTTGGACGCGACTTTCGACCAGTTGAGCGGCGCCTACGCGGTCGTGCCGGTGATCCGCAATTACGACGGCCCGATCGTGCGCACCGACCTGTTCGCCAACATGTTGGTGGACACCAACCAGCGCGACGCACACATCACCGCGCTCGTCAACCTGGCAGTGGGCAACCTCTACAAGGGCGTGGATATCGACTACCACGGCCTGGACCCGAACCTGCGCGGCGAGTTCAATCAGTTCATCGCCTTGCTGGCCCAAAAGCTTCACGAGCAAGGCAAGACCCTCAGCGTGCGCGTCGAGGCGCCGACCCAGATCGCCGAGGATCGCTGGGACACCGGCGCCTACGACTGGCAGACCATCGGTATGCTGGCCGATACCGTTAAAATCCCGGCCCCGGTAGATCCCAACGCCTACGCGCCTGGCGGCCAGTTCGACGCCCTGCTGAGCTACGCGGTCGGCCAGGTCAACCGCTACAAGCTGCAAGTTGTTTTCAACGGCCGCAGCGTGGAACAGGCCGGCAGCTACTTCCTGCTCAAGAGCTACAGCGACGCGCTGACGCCACTGATCGGCCGCGTGGAAGCCGACCAATCGGTGGTCGAGCCTGGCCAGCCGCTAAACCTGGCGCTGGTCTCTTCCCATCCCAACAGCGGCCTGATCTACGATCCGAACATTGGCGTTTATGTCTACCGCTATCAGGACGACCAGGGGAACGCGCGCACCGTCTGGCTGGAGAACGCCGCCAGCCTGAGCCACAAGCTCGAGCTCCTCAAACCCTACAACGTCCAGGGCTTCACCGTGGAGAACCTGCCCGCGGACGGGTTGGACGTCGATCTCTGGTCCCTGATGCGTGACTACCAGCAAGGACGCACCAACGCGGTGGATAGCAACTTCACCGTCGAGTGGAAGGTGATGAGCAGCACCGGTCAGTCGATCAGCCAGGTGCGGCCGCTGACCGACCCCAACGTCGTCCTCGCCGCGCCCATGGAGCCGGGCGACCTGCAGGTCGAAGCGGTCGTCGCGGACCGGGGGCAGGTGCTGCGCCGGGAGAACGCAGTTGGCATCGCGGTCGCAACCTACACCCCGGTGCCGACCCCGACGCCAGCGTTCACCCCGACGCCGGAGCCGACGGCCACGCCGGCCTTTGCCGAATTCAGCGTCACTTCGACCACCCTCAACGTCCGTTCTGGGCCGGGCACTTCTTATCCCAAGATCGGGCAGCTCAGGCAGGGTGAAACCTATCGCATCACCAACCGGAACGAGGCCGCGGACTGGTGGCAGTTCAGCTACGAGGGCCAGACCGGCTGGGTGACGGCTGATCAGGTCAGCGCCAGCGGCGCAACCGCCGCGGTGAAGATGGTTCAGGTGGCTCCCCCGCCGACCCAGAAACCGCAGGCACAGGCGCCAACGAGCAGCAGCTCGAGGCCGGCGGGCGGCGGCAATTTCGACTATGGCATACAGGTAGACCCCACCGGCGGACATGTGAATCAGATCCCGCCCCTGGGCATCCGCTGGGTCAAGTTCCAGGTGCCGTGGAAAGAATTTGAGGGCACTAAGGGTTCCAAGGGCTTCCCTGATGGTTGGGTGAATGAAGCGAAAGCCAATGGACTGAACGTGTTGGCCAGCATAGTCAAAGCTCCTGACTGGGCCCGCAATCCATCCTATGGCCTGCGAGATGAGGGGCCGCCTCAGAATCCGGCAGACTACGCAGATTACGTCGGTGCTTTCGCGACACACTTTTGTGGCAAGGTCCAGGCTATCGAAGTCTGGAACGAGCAGAACATGGACTACGAATGGGGCCACGAACCGCTGGATCCTGCGCGCTACATGGAATTGCTTAAAGTAGCTTACGCTGCCATCAAGGCGAACTGTCCAAGCATCATCGTGGTCAGCGGCGCGCCCACGCCGGCCGGCATGGTGCTGCCCAATGCCTATGATGACCGAGAATATCTGAGGGGCATGTATCAAAATGGGCTGGCAAGCTATGCCAATGCTATCGGCGTGCATCCCAGCGGGTTCGGCAACCCGCCCGACGTAACCGTCCAGGACTTCCAGGCCGGACGCTACTCAGCGCCATCGCATGTCAACCACGCGTCGTTCTACATACTTAACACTCTGCAGGACTATCGTAGTATCATGCAGAGTAACGGGGATTCCAACAAGCGCCTATGGCCTACCGAGTTTGGTTGGGGATCGACCGCCGCACCGCATCCTGGTTACGAGTACGAGGCGCGCATCAGCGAATCGATGCAGGCGGATTACATCGTACGGGGTTTCCAAAAGATGAAAAGCCTGGGCTACGTCGGTGTTGCTTTCCTCTGGTGCCTGGACTACAACGTGACCCAGCCAACCACTGAACTAGCCGCCTTCGGTATCCTGGGCCGGCCGGCTTATGACGCGCTAAGAAATATGGCTAAGTGAGTCACCGTCGTGGTGCGACGCGCTTCCCATTAAAGCGCGTTGCACCGTCCAGACTACCACGGCAATCGGCGCCCGCCAATCGAGAAGTCCAGCACATCAGTATCAAGTAGCTCCCTTGCATGGAGTTACATCGCGGCAATCCAAGCTATTGGCAACCAGTGTCGCCTTTGGCTCAGCAATACTATAGTATTACTCCGCGACATTCGCGTTGATCGCGAGAATCTTTAGCGGTGTCATTGCGAGCGGTGTGTGCGAAGCAATCTCTGATTGCCGCAATCTCCTGCCATGACAGAGATTGCTTTGCTTCGTGCCTCGCAACCGCAAACAACGCCCCTCGCTGTGGCGAGGCCCTCGCAATGACAGCCCTTTGGTTGCGGCAGGAGCCGCGCTATAGTATTACCCCGCGACATTCGCGTTGATCGCGCAAATCTTTCAACGCGAATGTCGCCAAGGCGCAAAGACCTTTTTAATTTTCTTTGCGTCTTTGCGCCTTTGCGTGGAAAACGCCTTTCGTTGAAAGGGGTTTGGTTGCGGCTGGAGGCCGCGCTATGACATCACGACTCAATCCAACCGAAAAACGCACCAGACGCCGCCTCGTCTGGCTGAATGTCCTGGTATGGCTTGTCCCGATCGTGATTCTTGGCAACGTGGCTGCCTGCTCGATCAAGGCGCCCCAGGTCACGCCAACACCGACGAAAACGCCCAGGCCGATTGTCTCGACACCCAGCGCAACCCTTGTTCAGCCAGTCATCGTCGCGGCCGTAGCCAAGACAGACACGCCGCTGCCCTCGCCGCCTGAGGTCACTAGCCAGGCGGAGGCGCCTGGCCCCGCTCCAACTTTGACGCCATCAGCTATCCCTTCCCCCACACCAACCAAGACACCTCAGGGTGTCATGGCGATTGTCGCAACTGGAAAGTTGAACCTGCGTCGCGGCCCGGGCGAGGGCTTCGCTGTCACAGCACAGGCCAACCTGAACGACCAATTGACCGTGATCGGTCGGAATGCTACAGGGGACTGGCTGCAAGTCATACATCAGGAGTCCGTTGTCTGGGTTGCCGGCCGGTTGACCACAATTGTCGGGGCACTCGAAACTGTGCCGATTGTAGAGGTAAAGACGCCGACGGCGGTACCCACAAGAACGCCCGTGCCGGGCTTCCCGCCAGTGGGTGACTTCTTCGGCTACGGCATTAGAGCCCACATCGCTTCTAACGAGGATCTGGACTTCGTTCTCAGCCGATCCCGGGAACTGAAGTTTGACTGGCTACAGCTTGACGTCCGGTGGGATCAGATCGAAAGTCAGAAGTCCAACTACGATTGGACTCTCTGGGATGATGCTATCGGGGCATTGGCGGACAGCGGCCTAAAACTCTTGGTGACGATCACGGCCGCTCCGGCGTGGTCTCGATCCTCAACCACGGATAAGGATGTCGAAGGACCACCCGAGAACCCGGCGACTTTCACCACTTTCGTGAGGCAGTTTGCGCAACGCTATCACGGCCGGGTTCAGGCCATTGAAATCTGGAACGGGCAGAACTTGTGGTACAAATGGGGGCGCGAGCCACTAAGCCCGAGACGTTACGTGGATCTGCTCTGTCAAGCATATTTCGCCATCAAGGCTGTCGATCCTGGCATCATCGTGGTATCAGGCGGATTGGAGCCAACGCGGATGAATGATCAGGTGAATGCGATCGATGACACCGTCTTTTTGGAGCAGATGTACGAAGCCGGGGCCCAAAGATGCTTCGACGTTGTTGGGGCACATCCGTATGGCTACAACAACCCTCCGGACACCCAGTACGGTTTCGTGGATCCCGCAGAGCCCAGCTACAAGAATAACTCCAGCTACTTCTTCAGGAATACACTGGAAAAATACCACGCGATCATGCAATCCAATGGCGACACAAACAAGAGGATCTGGCTAACAGCTTTTGGCTGGGCATCTGACACCAATCCACCTGCCGGGTTCGAATTCGCGGGAGACAACTCCCGCCAGGAACAGGCTGACTACATCGTAGCCGCCTATGAACTTGGCAGACGCTGGGGATGGGTGGGAACGATGTTCGTCTCGAACTTGAATGCTGCCACGACCTACGCCGAGAGCACTGATCAGATCTACAGTCTCTGGCGAGAAGACAAACCAACTTTGGCCTACGAACGGTTTAGAAAAGCACAGGCTGGGCCCTGAAGGAGGTGGGTGGACGCGTTCTCGCGATCAGGCTATCCTGATCGCCGTCCTCCACCTTTCCACGATTCGGCCATCATTGGCAAAGCGTAGATATTATGGAGCTATGCCGTGGCGACGAGTCTCCCTGAGCAGTATCTTATTGAGGAATACCTATGCGCGTTGGCGACCGCTCCACAAATCTGATCCTGGGGATCGTCACCCTGGTCCTGTCCGCTCTGGTCGGGCTGGTCATCTCGCTGGCCTCGGGCGGCGGGGCCAGTACCGAAACCCTGGCCTGGACCCCGCCGCCGGCCACGGCCACCCACGCCCCGCCGGCGATCCCGCCTTCACCCACCGCCATCGTGATCGTCAAAGCATCGCCGACGCCGACCCACACCGCGCTTCCGACGGCAACCACCGCGCCGCCGACGACCGTCGAGACGACGACCGTCGAAACGGCGAGTCCTACCGCGACGCCCACAGAGCCGGCGCCGACACCGACCCTGCGTGCCCCGGTCGAAGCCCCGGCTGGTATCGAGGGTCCCACCATCCGGATCGAAGCCGACCAACTGAACCTGCGCACCGGCCCCGGGCCCGACTCCCCGGTGCTGGGCATCGCCCTGAAGGGCGACAACTTCGCCGTGATCGCCCGCAACACCGACGGCAGTTGGCTGCAAGCCTGTTGCTTCGACGGCGCCCCGGTCTGGCTGGCCGCCGGGTTCCAGTTCGAGGCGATTTGCCGGCTTCATCCCCACATATGGCGGCATAGCAGCTGGCACGTATTATTCGAAAAAGTCCAAATCTCACCCGTTTCCAGTATATAAGTTGGGGTCAGTAATCCGGGATGGCTGTGGCCGGTCTCTCCGGGATGGCTGTGGCCGGTCTCTCCGGGATGGCTGTGGCCGGTCTCTCCGGGATGGCTGTGGCCGGTCTCTCCGGGATGGCTGTGGCCGGTCTCCTGACCGAGCCACGGTGGCTCGGTCAGGAGACCGGCCACAACGAGCGAGGTTGCGCCAGGAACATCTGCGACTGAGAGATGCGAGGCAGGCTGAAGGGTGAAAAGGCCTTTCGGGAGGCTGATTTGGAAACATACGAGCTGGTATTCGAGATGAAACTTCTGGAACGTCGTCTCACTCTCTATGAGGAGAAGTACGGCATACTCAGCGAAGATTTCTACCCGGCACTCATGGAAGGCCGATTGGCCCGCTATGACGATTACGACGAAACCCGCGCGGATTTCAGTCGTTGGAAAGGGATCCACGAAACGTGGCTACGCCGCAAGAAAGCTTACACGGCGCAGGTCCAACAACATGATCTAGCCGAAACGCTCCGTGTCCAGCCTGCCTACTAGCCATGGATCACGATGTTCTGACATCCCTTGCCCGTTATGGGTATTTTGTGGCTGAGTTGCTCGATCGGCCAGACATTGAGCGCTCCACAGTCACCGTCTGGTCTACCAGTCCCTACACTGGCATCGCGGAGGGCGAGATATTCTTTGCGCATGGTATTCGACTGCGTATCAGGGAAGAACTGGATTTCGACGCGAGTCTGATCACGTCATGTGGCTACGAAGTCTATCGCCACGGCGAACGATTGTACTGGCATGATGATTTTCCTCATCCCGGCGTGCCGCTGCTGGCCTCGACATTCCCCCATCACAAGCACATCCCCCCTGATATCAAACATAACCGCGTTCCCGCGGCAGCAATGAGCTTTACCAGGCCCAATCTGCCAGCGCTTCTTCAAGAGATTAAGACTTTGATAAAGGATGCATCCCGATGACCCAACCTCATTTTCCGTACCGCTATGCCTGGCCCTGGTTGCTGCTCGTCCTGGTGATGGCGCTTGGACCGCTGCTGGGTTCATGCTTGCCGGCCGGCCCGGTCGCCACGCCCACGCCGACCAAGACACCCCGCCCACCTGACGCCACGCCGACGATCCAGCCCTTCGGGACGCCCACTCTGGCGCCCACCGCGGCCAAGACGGCCTCCCAGCCGACAGCAACCGCCGTGACCGCGGCGACAGATACGCCCGCGCCGACTGCCGGCCCGACCGCGACGCCGATCCCGCCCAGCCCGACCGCGCGGCCGCCGGCCTCGACACCGGTGGTCGACCCGAACGCGTCGATGAGCTCGCCCGATTTCGGTGTCCAGGCCTTCCTGTGGTGGCGCGCCGAAGTGGCCGACCGCGACCTCGAGTTGGCCAAGGATGCCGGTTTCAACTGGGTCAAACAGTGGTTCTCCTGGCAGGACATCGAAGGGGCCGGCAAAGGCCAATACGACTGGTCCAACACGGATCGGATCGTGGACCAGGTCGAGCAACACGGCCTCAAGCTGATCGTGCGCGTCAGCCAGGATCCCGACCGGCCGTTCTGGGCCGGCAACCCGCCTGAAAACGCCGGGCACTATGCCGACTTCCTGGCCGCAGTCGTCAGCCGCTACCGGGGCCGGATCCAGGCCTACCAGGTCTGGAACGAGCCCAACCTGGCCCGCGAATGGGGCGGCAAGCGCCCTGACCCCGTCGGCTACGCCCGGATGCTCAAGATGGCCTACAGCGCGATCAAGGCCATCGACCCCAACGCCATCGTGGTGACGGCAGGCATGGCGCCCACCGGCACCGACAACGAGATCGCGATGCCCGACATCAGGTTCTACGAGCAACTGTACCAGGCGATGGGCGGGGTCAGCAATGGCTATTTCGATATGCTGGGCGTGCATGCGGCCGGCTACGCCGCGCCACCGGAACTCAGCCCGGACGAGGCCGCGGCCAATAAGCCGCAGTACGGTGGCGAGCGGTTCTTCGCCTTCCGTCACGTGGAGGACGTGCGGGCCGTAATGGAGCGCTACGGCGATCAGGGGAAACGGGTGGTAATTCTGGAGTTCGGCTGGACAACAGACTCGATCCATCCCGACTACGCCTGGCACGGGGCCGGCGCGGGGATCGACGAGGCGCTGAAGGGCAAGTATATGGTGCGGGCCTACCAGTACGCCGCCCAACACTGGCACCCCTGGATCGCGCTGATGAGCGTGATCTACATGCCCGATGTCAACTGGACCAAGGAGGACGAACAGTGGTGGTGGTCCATCATCGGACCAGGTTACCCGGACCTCTACCTGCGCAACGCTTATGTCGAGCTGTGCATCTATCTGAATGGTCTGGACGGCCAGCGTTGCAAATACGATCCGAACCCCTGAGGCAAGTCAATCTGTAACTGCTCAGCCACCCTTGCGAAGGTTGCGAATAGCCTTACCGATAGAGCGATTCTTGGCTGACGAGGGCACTTCCGGCCTGAAATCTGCTCACAA
>PHCA01000049.1:18185-29771 GCA_002842085.1 Chloroflexi bacterium HGW-Chloroflexi-1 | reverse complement strand
ATACCGACTCAGTGCGTCGCAATCTGTCTGGGGCAGGCCACAACTGGTGAGCGTGATGCCGCGCTCCGTCAGGATTCGAGCGATGATCTTCGCCCCGGCCGCGATCCGCTCCCAGCGCGCCCGCAGATACGCCCAATCGGGCCGCGCATCCCACGTGGCTGCCGCGGAGAGATCCACGCGGAGGTGACTGGCACTTCCCGAAGTGCCAGTCACCTGGCCGTGTTCATTAACGACGAACCGGGCGCCCGTTGGCAAATCGACACCCGGTTCATCGTCCAACACGACGTTCAGCGGCCCGTTTCCAACTCCGCCCCAAACCAGCGCAACGACCGCGCCGTCATCTGTCACCAGGTCGCAGACGCGACTGAAGCTGGCCAGTACCCGACCGGAGACGCCTGGCTGTAGAATCGTGGCGGCGCGCAGGCTCATGGCGCGTGCGTGCAGGTGTTGTTGCATGGTTGGTACGTAACGAGTAATGAGTAACGAGTAAAACGTAACGAGGATCTTTGTTACTCGTTACTCGTTACTCATTCTTCACTTCGCCATCAATGCCAGCACAATCCCCCCGGCCAGCACCGACGCGATCTGGCCGGCCGTGTTGGCCCCCATGGCGTGCATCAGCAGAAAGTTGGTATAGTCATCCTCCTGGCCGACCCGTTGCACCACGCGGGCGGCCATCGGAAACGCGCTGATACCGGCCGCACCGATCAGTGGGTTGAACTTGCCGCGCGTGATCACGTTCAACAGCTTGCCGAACAGAACCCCCGCCGCGGTGTCGAGCGCAAACGCCAACACGCCCAACACCAGGATGATCAGCGTCTCCAGATTTGCAAAGGACGCGCCCACCATGGTCGCACCGATCGTGATGCCCAGGAAGATCGTCGTGACGTTGGCGATCTCGTTGCTGGCGGCTTTCACCAGCCGATCCACCACGCCCGACTCGCGCAGCAGGTTCCCGAACATCAACGTGCCGATCAGCGGGCTGGCTTGCGGCGCGATGAAACCGGTCAGCAGGGTGACGACGATGGGGAAGAGGACGCGAGTGAACTGGCTGATCGGCCGTTCCGCGTAGGACATGTGGATCATGCGCTCTTTCCTGGTAGTTAGCAGGCGCATGACCGGCGGCTGGATGATCGGCACCAGGCTCATGTAGGTGTATGCGGTCACGGCGATGGGCGCCAGCAGGTGCGGGGCCAGCTTGGTAGCCACGAAGATACTGGTGGGTCCGTCGATGGCGCCGATGATGCCGATGGACGCAGCTTCGTTCATGGTGAAACGCCCGCTGGCCAGCGCCAGCAGCAGCACGCCAAAGATGCCAAACTGCCCTGCTGCGCCCACCAGCACCATGCGCGGGTTGGACAGCAGCGGCCCGAAGTCGGTCATTGCACCGATGCCGATGAAGAGCAACAGCGGGAAGAGCCCCCGGAATGTTGGCCAGGATCGCGCCCGTGCCGATCGGAATCAGCAACACCGGCTCGTAGTCCTTGGCGATCGCCAGGTAGATCAGCACGCCGCCCACGGCGATCATCAGGGCATTGGCCCAGGTCAGGTGGGTGATGCTTTGCAGGAGGGCGAGCAGGTTGTCCCAACCGATTTCCATATCGCCCCCTACGCCAGTGTGACCAGCAGGTCGCCGTATGCCACCGTCTGCCCGACCTGCACGGCGATAGTCGCCACCGTTCCGGCGCGGATGGCCCGGATCGGGTTCTTCATCTTCATCGCTTCCAGCGTGCACAGCACCTGGCCGCTGTCCACTGCCTGGCCGACCGCGGCCTCGATTGACAAGATCGTGCCCGGCATGGGCGCTCGGACCTCGTCCCCGTCGTTCCCGCTGACCGGCACAGCCGGCCGGGCCACCGGCACACGCGGTCGCCGGGGCAACTCCGCAGGCGCAGGCGCACTGGCCCCAGGGTCGGGGATCTCGACGTGATACGTTTTGCCTTGGATGATAACGTCAAAAGTAGGCATGGGTGATCTATCCTTCTACAGGGAGTGGAGGGGCAAGCCCTATTATCCTTCGGTCATGCGTGGAGGTTGCCACGCGTGCAGCGCGCTCGTCCGGTTCGATGTCACCCACGAGGGCGCGGTGCGGCCATGCTCGAAGGCCGGGCCCACCGGCGCCTCCGGGAGCAGCGGCAGCGCGTTGGCCATCAGCGCCCCGGCCACCAGCGCAGCCACCCTGGCCCGCTCCTCGGTCAGGGTTTCGGCGACGATCGCGCCGGCCTCGGTCGTCTCCTGGAGCGCTGATTGTTTCTCCTCGGGTTTGGCCGCGAAAACCCGCGTGAGCAGGGCTATCAGCCCCCACAACAGCGCCAGTCCGGCGAATACCAGGCCCATGCCCAGCACAGTCATGATCAGGCCCTGGGTGAGCAGCTCGCGCATGATGTCATTCCTCTTCAGGAGAGTGGTATATTGGTAGATTGGTGTCTGAATGCCGAGGCGTGGACCAATCTACCAATTTACCATTTACCAATCTACCAATCTACACTGGCATCAGGCCATGCTTCTTGGCCGGATTGCTCCCTACCTTCGTGCGCAGGATCTCCAGCGCGTTGATCAGCCTGAGGCGGGTGTAGCTCGGCTCGATCACCTCGTCGATCTGGCCCATGTCCGCCGCCGCATAGGGATTGTAGAACTTATCGGTGTATTCCTGTAGACGTTGTTTGCGCACGGTTTCGGGGTCGTCGGAATTGGCCAACTCCTGGCGGTATAGGATGTTGACCGCGCCTTCGGGTCCCATCACCGCGATCTCGGCGGTCGGCCAGGCGAACGCCAGGTCGGTGCGCATCTGCTTGCTGCCCATGGCGATATAGGCGCCACCCATCGCTTTGCGGACAACGATGCTGATCTTGGGCGCTGTAGCTTCGCAATAGGCGTAGATGATCTTGGCGCCGTGCCGGATGATGCCGCCGTGCTCTTGGGCCACGCCGGGCAGGTAACCGGGGCAGTCGACAAAGGTGAGGATGGGCAGGTTGAACGCGTCGCAGAAGCGCACGAAGCGCGAGATCTTGTCGGCAGAATCGATGTCGAGGACCCCGGCCAGGTGAAGCGGCTGGTTCGCGACGATGCCGACCGGATAGCCGTCCAGCCGGGCGAAGCCCACCAGCGCGTTCCTGGCGTAGTGCGCATGCACCTCCAGGAAGCTGCCCCGGTCGAAGACGCTGCTGATCACCTGGCGCATGTCGTACGGCTCGCTGCTGTCGTCGGGCGCCAGGTGGTCCAGGATCTCATCGTGGCGGGCTGGGTCGTCGTACGGTGTGACTCGAGGGGGGTCCTCGCTGTTGTTTTGGGGCAGATAGCTGAGGATTTCCTTGACCAGCCGGAACGCAGCCTGTTCGTCGTCGGCCGCGAAATGGGCCACCCCGCTGAGGGTGTTGTGGGTCACCGTGCCGCCCAACGTGCTGAAATCGACATCCTCGCCGGTGACGGCCTTGATGACGTCCGGCCCGGTGAGGAACATGAAACTGGTCTTGCGCACCATGACCACGAAGTCAGTCAGGGCGGGAGAGTAGACCGAGCCGCCGGCGCACGGCCCCATTTGCACCGAGATTTGCGGAATGACGCCCGAGGCCATGACGTTGCGCACGAACAGCTCGCCGTAGGCCGCCAGCGACCGCACCCCTTCCTGGATGCGCGCCCCGCCCGAGTCCAACAGCCCGATGACGGGGATGCCGCTTGCTTGGGCCAGCTCCATGATCGTGCATATTTTTTGCGACTGTACCTCGGAGAAGGACCCGCCCAGCACGGTGAAATCCTGCGCGTAGATGGCGACGCGCCGGCCGTTGATCTTCCCGAACCCGGTGATCACGCCGTCCCCCGGGAACTTCTTGCTGGCCATGTCGAAGTCGCTGATGTTGTGGGTCGCCAACCGGCCCAGCTCCTGAAAGCTACCTGTGTCCAGGAGGGCCTCGATGCGCTCCCGGGCGGTCAGCTTACCCTTGGCGTGCTGGTCGTCGATGCGCTTCTGGCCGCCACCCAGCTCGGCTTTGGCGCGCATCTGGCGCAGTGTTTCGAGCTTGTCTTGCATGTAGATTCCTCTTGACAGTTTTCTGTCTCGTTGAACGTAAAATGTATCTTCTCAGTTTTTCGGGGCATGCTGTGGCCGGTCTGTGACCGAGCCACGGTGGCTCGGTCACAGACCGGCCACAGCCCCCCCGGATTATTGAGATGATACGGTTTTTTCACCCTGTCACCCTGTCACCTTGTCAAGCATATATCCCCCCGTTCTTGCCCCACTACCCGGTCCATGCTATAATCGTCTCACCCTGGAGAGGTCGCATAGTTGGCCTAGTGCGCGCGTCTCGAAAACGCGTATTCCGAAAGGGATCGAGGGTTCGAATCCCTCCCTCTCCGCCTGAATGTAATGAGAAACCCCACGCGCGATGGTGGGGTTTTTCGTTGGCTCATGTAGGCCTTAAGGTGCAGCCCGGAATGGGACGCAGATGAACGCTGCTGCGACGCTGATTGTCGCTGATTTGTGCATAGACATTGCTAACGTATCTTCTCAATAGTTCGGGGCGTGCTCGCTGTGGCCGGTCTCCTGACCGTGCCACCCGTGGCACGGTCAGGAGACCGGCCACAGCATCCCCGGATTATTGAGATGATACCTGCTAAGGACTGAGAATTAAATAACTTGGGCGAATCCCCCTTCATTTGCCGGAGCGATTGGGTAAGTTATCAAGTCCTTAGCCCTAACGGGGCGCCGGTCGAGTGGCGCACGACGGTGGGTGTGTGCCCCGGGCGAACGGCGCCCGGTCGGGCGTTGGTCTTTGTTATGGTCATCACTTCGACCTCTGCTCTGAAACTGTACGCAGTTCAGTGATCACATCCTGACCGGCATAGAATAGGGGCGAAAGCTCGTTTCTTTCTTCGCCTAAGTCCTGTTCGTCTGCTTCAGAAGTCAAGACCCCTTGCGGAGACAAAAGATAGAATCTGACCTTGCCGACGGCAGGTAATGGATATGCCGTGGCGGCATTCATCTTATCAGTGAACTGTTGCGCTGAGGATACAAAACGCTTTGAGGCAGCCTGAACGCTTTCGTGGCTTACTCCGCCGATCACTCCGCCCTGCACGATTACCTGAAAGTCTTTCCAGCCGATTGGCGGGTGGGATGCGGAGATCGTCCAAACGTTCAGCGATATCAAGCTGTACCAGCTTCCGCCATGCAAGGCGGTGCAGATCGGGCGGAAAGTGGCGCAAGAACTGGCGTTCAAAAAGCCGTTCGGTGTCTTTATCGTGGCAGGACTTGATCATGACTCCAATCATAACGCAAGACGTTATGATTGGCAACTCGTGGATTTGCGGTGACTACGCTGGAGCTGGGTCGGCCACTAGTACGCTGTGAGCTCTGGCTGGAACAGCCCTGATCCTGAAGGTGACGGTCATCTCGAAGATGACGGTCACCTTCAGGATTGGGATTACTTGCCGCTGAGGCTGCCGACGGGCAGCCTGCGAACTGGATCAGCAGCCGGCAACCGGCCGTTGCCGTTCTTGCGGTGGCCGCCCGTAATGAACTCCTCGACCTTGGCCCGGCACACGTCGTCGGTGTACTGCTCGGGCGGGCTCTTCATGAAGTAGCTGGACGGCCCGTAGAGCGCGCCGCCGATGCCCCGATCCAGCGCCAGTTTGGCGCAGCGGACCGCGTCGATCACCACGCCGGCGCTGTTGGGGCTGTCCCACACCTCCACCTTGACCTCCATGTTCAGCGGCACGCCGCCGAAGGTGGTGCCTTCCATGCGGATGTAGCACCACTTGCGGTCGGTCAGCCACGGCACGTAGTCGCTGGGGCCGACGTGGATGTTCTGTGGCGCCAGGCCTCCGGGGATCTGTGAGGTCACGGCGTGGGTCTTGGAAATCTTCTTGCTCTCCAGCCGCTCGCGTTCCAGCATGTTCATGAAGTCGGTGTTGCCGCCGAAGTTGAGCTGGTACGTCCGGTCGATGCGGACCCCGCGATCCTCGAACAGGCGGGTCAGCACGCGGTGGGTGATGGTCGCGCCCACCTGGCTCTTGATGTCGTCGCCGACGATCGGCAGGCCGGCTTCTTCGAAGCGGCGGCGCCAGGGCGGGTCTTTGGCGATGAAGACGGGGATGCAGTTGATGAAGCCAACCCCTGCTGCCAGCGCTTGCTCGGCGTAGTAGCGCGCGCCTTCTTCGCTGCCCACGGGCAGATAGTTGATCAGGACGTCGGCTTTGGCGTCGCGCAGCGCCTGGGCCACGTCCACCGGCTCTGCATCGGACTCTGTGATCACCTGGCGCAGGTATTTGCCCAGGCCATCCAATGTGGGGCCGCGCTGCACTGTCACGCCCAGGTTGGGCAGGTCGGCGAACTTGTAGGTGTTGTTCTGCCCGGAGAAGACCGCCTGGCTTAGATCTTTCTCCACCTTGTCGGCGTCCACGTCGAAGGCGGCCACGAACTCCAGGTCGCTGACGTGGTACCCCCCCAGGTCAACGTGCATCAGGCCGGGGACCATATCTGTGGGTTGTGCATCAGCGTAGTAGGACACGCCTTGAATCAGGCTGCTGGCGCAGTTCCCCACGCCGGCAATCGCGACTTTCACTTTGTCTTTCATGTGGGTCCTTTCTCCTTGGAATGTAGATTGGTGCTGCCGCGCACGATCAGTTCCCCGGTAAGGACCGCGTCCTTCACCGGCTCCCCGTTGAGCGCGCAAATACACATCATCACGGCCAGCCGCCCCAGGGTCTCTTTGGGTTGATCGACGGTGGTCAGTGGTGGGATGGTAAACCGGCTCAACGGGATGTTGTCGTAGCCGATTACCGAGAGGTCATCCGGGATGTGGAGGCCGGCCGCGGCGGCCGCGGCCAGGAGCCCGATGGCCGCCAAGTCGTTGTAGCACAGTACGGCGGTGGGTGGGTCGGCGAGATCGAGCAGCGTGCGCAGTGCGCGTGGTCCGTCTTCGAGCAGGCCGCCACCGGTCACGATCAGCTTGAGGTCCGGGCGAAGCCCGTTTTCTGCCATGCCCTGCCGATAGCCTTCCAGCCGTTCTCGGCTGCTGCACCCGCCCTCCGGCCCGGCCACGAACGCGATGCGCCGATGTCCCAATTCCCGCAGATAGGTCACCGCCTGGCACGCGCCATCTCGGTTGTCCATCCGCACGCTGAAGACGTTTGGGCCTGGTTGCGCGTTGTTGACCAGGACCAGCGGAATCTGGCTCCCGTGCTTTGGGCCCCTGCCGCTCAACATCTCGTTGTAGCGCGCGTTGGCCCGGCTGGAGATGACCACCATGCCATCCACCTGGTGATCCAGCAGTATCTGGGCCGCCGCCACCTCCTGGCTGGGGTCGCGGTTGGACATGGCGAAGAGAAGGCCGTAGTCGGCCTTGCGGCTGGCGGCCTCGGCGCCCTTCATTACCTCTGCCACAAAGGGGTCGGTGACGTCGGTGACGGCTACGCCCAAGGTGCGCGTGTGACCGGTTACCAGGCTGCGCGCTACCTGGCTGGGTCGATAGCCCATCTCGCGCGCCAACGCCTGGATGGCTTTACGACGCTCCAGGCTGATGCGCGGATGATCTTGCAAGGCCCGGGACACCGTGGACGGCGATACGCCGGCCGCCTGGGCGATGTCGGTGATGGATACTTGCCTCACGAGGGTTCTCCCGGCTCGAGACTGTGCAAACGTTTGCGCAAACATGCAAAAGTATAACAGAGATAGTTCGAGGTGTCAAACTGAGGGTCAAGAACCCTGTCAGGTCTGGGCCAGGTATCCTCTCAAGCGACAGCCATAATCCGGGGTGGCTGTGGCCGGTCTCCTGACCGTGCCACGGGTGGCACGGTCAGGAGACCGGCCACAGCGAGCACGCCCCGAACTATTGAGAAGATACGGGTCAGGGTTTGTCTGGGTCGGGTGTGCCACCCGTGGCAGAAGGACAGCCAGGCCTTATCCTGTGCCATGCGGGCGCTGCGACCGCCGGTCAGGATCATCGCGGTGAGTTTGCTCCGGATCATGGGGGCGATCGGGTGGCATTGCGGTGGGTGTGACGAAGAAGCCCACACCCTGATCCGAGTGTGGGCTTCGCGCCTTTCGGTGTGATCGAGGCAGCTTATGCGCTGTGCTTTTCGAGGTACTCGACAGCCCCGGCGACTGTGGTGATCGTCTGCGCGTCCTCGTCGGAGATGATGCCGCCGAACTCTTCCTCAAAGGCCATGATCAACTCGACCAAGTCGAGCGAGTCTGCTTTGAGGTCCTCTCGGAAACTGGCCTGCGGCACGATCAGGCTGGGGTCAACATTGAGCTTGTCGATGATGATTTCTTTGACTTTGGCGAAGATCTCTTCGTTCATCCGAATTTCTCCTTCTAAAAAATGATGTATCAGGCAGGCCCACGGTCCAGATGATGGATTTGTTCACGGTCTATCCGAAGCACTGGCGAGATTGACATGGCCTTCCCGCGTGGGGCAGATCTCGGATAGCTGCTCAGTGGATCAACAATAGCGGACATTGTATCAGGTTCTGCGCTGAGTGTCAAAACTGGTCATCGGCTGGCTTCCCGCATAGTCTTGCGATGGCAGACATGCGCACTCCTGGTGATTACCCATATCTCTCAAGCGACTCATCAGACTTGTGGGTAATCACCAGGAGCACTCGCTTTGACAACCCCGCGCCCGGCTGGTAAGATGCTGTTGTTGGACGCCCGTTCACGGTGAAAAACACCGGTCGAAGGCGAAAGTTGCGCCAGGCTTGCATTTGACGAACGACGAACGATGAGCAGCTAACGACTGACGATCGACGCGAATATGCTGAACGGAATACGCAATACGCCATACGCAACACGTACCACGCACCACAAGAGGTCCCACATGGTCCACGACCGCCGCAAGGCAGACCACATTCGCATCAATCTGGACGAGGACGTCCAGTTTCCCGCGCTGACCAACGGCTTCGAGCGCTATCGGCTGCTGCACCAGGCCTTGCCCGATCTGGATCTCACCCAGATCGACACCAGCGTGACCCTGTTCGGCCAGCGCCTGAAAGTCCCGCTCCTGATCTCATCGATGACGGGCGGGACGGCGGCCGCGGGCGCGATCAACCGCCATCTGGCCCAGGCCGCGCAGGCGCGGGGCATCGCGCTGGGGCTGGGGTCTCAGCGCACCGGCTTGGAGCAGCCGGAAACGGCCGACACCTTTCGCGTGCGCGCGGTGGCCCCGGACATCCTACTCTTCGCAAACCTGGGCGCGGTCCAACTCAACTACGGCTACACCGTGGACCACTGCCGCCGCGCCGTCGAGATGATCGAGGCGGACGCGCTGATCCTGCACCTGAACCCCCTGCAAGAGGCGCTGCAGACGGGCGGTGACTGGAATTGGTCGGGATTGCTGGACAGGATCGAGACAGTATGTCGTGAGGTGGGGGTGCCGGTGGTCGCCAAAGAGGTCGGCTGGGGCATCTCGGAGCGCGTGGCGCGGCAACTGGCCGGCGCCGGTGTTGCGGCGATCGACGTGGCCGGCGCCGGTGGCACTTCTTGGAGCGAGGTGGAGAGCCATCGCGCACCCACAGAGTCGCTTCGGCGGCTGGCCCGGGCGTTCGCCGACTGGGGTATTCCCACGGCTGAGTCGCTCGTGATGGCCCGGCGCGGCGCGCCAGATCTGCCCTTGATCGCCAGCGGGGGGATGCGCACCGGCATCGAGGTCGCCAAGGCGTTGGCGTTGGGCGCGACCGCGGTCGGCATCGCCTCCCCGCTGCTCAAGGCTGCCACACTCTCGGCCGAGGCGGTGCTTGCGGAGATCGACCACCTCACCGCGGAATTGCGCATCGCCATGTTCTGCGTGGGCGCTGCCGACGTACCGGCACTGAGTGCGCCTGGGTGTATTGAGCAAGTGCTGTCGTGAGGTGTAGGGTTCACCAAAGCCGAACGACAAGAGGGAAATGCCAGTTCGATCCGAGCACTTGCCAAAAGTGTGTCGAAGTGTGTAGACTATTATGGAATGCATTTGTGCCAAGTTGAAAGGGACAGTCCATGAGTACAATTTTCCAAACAAGCGTTCTGGAGCAAGCACTACTCCAGGTGAGGCAGAGAGTCTATGAGTATCTGGCTTCGCCTGAATACAGTGATCGTTTTCTGCCTCGCGACATACGAGACGCGGCTTACAGTTACCTTAACATTGGGGGCAAATCACTGCGGCCTGCCGTGCTGTTGTTCTGTTGCGGTGCTGTAGGAGGAGACGTGGAGCGCGCTCTTCCCGCAGCGGCTGCTGTTGAGGTGTACCATACATGGACTCTGATCCATGACGACATTATTGATAGAGATAGCAAAAGGCGCGGAAACCCGACAGTTCACGAGCAGTTTCGCAATAAAGCTGTCAAAGAGTATGGTTATGTGGAGGGTGACGCTCAACACTATGGTCTTTCTGTTGGTATTTTAACAGGGGATCTTCAACAGGGTTGGGCAACTCACCTCTTGTGTGAGCTTTACCAAAAGCAAGCCCTGGACCCGGCGGTTGTTTTGCACCTGATTAGTGAGCTAAAGATGAATGTTCAGTGTACCTTGGTCGAAGGAGAAATGTTGGATATCAGGTATGCTAAACAACCTGTAGAATCGCTCAGTGAACAGTTGATCGTTGAAATGCTCTGGAAAAAGACAGGTGTCCTCTATGAGTTCGCCGGTCGTTCTGGAGCTATGATTGGACTCGGCACATCCGATGCAAACCATGAACTGGTTATGGCCTTGTCTGCATTTGCAAGCAGATGTGGTACAGCATTTCAGTTGCAGGACGATATCCTGGGCATTGTTGGAAACGAGGAACTGCTTGGCAAACCGGTCGGTTCGGACATCCGAGAGGGCAAACGTACGACAATCGTTTATTATGCGTTGAAAGAGGCTAATGAGAGGCAAAGAGTTAAGCTGCTAAGCATTCCAGGTAATGAACAAGCAACGGGAGAGGATATTGCACAGGCGGTTGACCTGCTCAGGGAATTGGGAGGGGTCGAGCGAACACGAGACTTGGCAAGATTGTACGTCACAGAGGCGATGACGTACTTAGATATTGTTCCGTCCTCAAGGTACAAAGAACTGTTGTCCATCTGGGCAGAGTACATGGTGGAACGAGAGTTCTGAAACCAAATCACAAGGAGGTTGTCTTATGAGCAAGATAAAGGTGTTCATTAGCTCGGCAATTGACGAGCTGGAATACGAGCGCGAGGTGGCCACGCGGGTGATCAAGGGTCTGGGCTTTGAGCCTTTAGTGTTCGAGGGCTTTCCGGCAATGAGCAACCTTGGAGGATGCCTACATTGACGAAGTAAAAGCGTGTGACGTGTTTGTGTTGATTTTGTGGAAGAACCTTCGTCCCGCCGTAGAACTTGAGTATGCAGAAGCCGTCCGCGGCAACAAATCGATTCTGATATTCGTGAAGATGCTCAAGGAAGGGGAAGAGAGAAGCAGCAAACTGCAAGAATTCTTGGGGAATCTGAAAGGAAATGATGAATATATCCTAGAGGCCAGCCTTATTCGGTTCTACAAGCATTACCGAAGCCTTGCCGAATTAGAAGAGGCACTGAGGGATGGTGTTGTTGGTGAAGTAAATAGAAAATTAGCGAGAACAATGATAACCACCACTTCCGGACAGGAGATGTAT
>PHCA01000049.1:0-18084 GCA_002842085.1 Chloroflexi bacterium HGW-Chloroflexi-1 | reverse complement strand
CGAGATTCTCTGGGCCAATTGGTGTGGGTGATAACTGGTTTGCCATTTGGGTTGTGGGAAATGAAAACGCCGTGTCCATCTCCTATGTCAGTGAGCAAGTAGCGGATGCTCTTGCTGGCATCTTCAGGCAACTGGCGAGCAAGATAACCACTGCCGAGGATCTACTCAAGGAGCTAGATATTGCTTGCTGATGACCTTTCCATGCATCTTGGCCCTGCTCGACGCTGCCAGCGCCCGGGCCTACGCTGAGGTATGGGTGCAGGATGAGATTGCCGAGGCACAGCGAGTGTTGCAGGCAGCCGCGCCGGCCGCAGAACCAGAGGCCCATGCGATCCTCGGCGAACTGTTGGAGGCGCTGATCGACCGCGAGCGCTGAACCACGGCCCGGACAGGGAGGCCCGCCCTTCAGTGAAGGTCAATGCCAACTCGCGGCCGATGGTCATCATGCCCAGGGTGACTACGAACGGCGGGATGCCTGCCCGAGCGGTGATCAGCCCGTTGAGCAACCCCATAATGGCGCTCAGCGCCAGGCCCAGCGCCACGGGCTGGCCGCTTTGCATGATGCTGGCCGCGACGCCTGCCGGTCGCCGACCCCTACCTGCCGCCGACCAGGGCGGGGGCAAAGCATTGCGCGGCGGTCCAAAGGATCAGCATGACGGCCAGCGCGGCCCAGGCCCATCTGGGCAGGCCCAGAAAGGACATGGGTTTGCGCGGCTTTTTTTCGACCGGCTTGGGCAATTCCGTCTGGCAGCGCCAGCAGACGTTCTTGTCGTCGGGGTTCCAGGTGTCGCATTTGGGGCAGTCCATCGTGCATCCTCCCTGCAAGGGCAGTTGTTGATTGTGACGTATCCTCTCAATAATCCGGGGCTGCTGTGGCCGGTCTCCTGACCGTGCCACGGGTGGCACGGTCAGGAGACCGGCCACAGCGAGCACGCCCCGAACTATTGAGAGGATACCATTGCGACTATGTTAGCACAAAGCCGGGTCGGTGACAAGACGGCGGCGCGACGCTTCAGGGTTCATGTCGCTGAGCGGTTCATCTTGGTGTCCGACCGCACGGTGAACAGAAAGAGCAGCGCGGCCACCAGGCGCCCGCCCGCCGAGATCCAGAGCAACGGGCGGATGGTCAGCGCGTTGGCGAGGACACTGCCCAACAATGGTCCGACGAAAGCCGAACCGAAGACGGACATCTGGTAGATCGCCACAAAACGCGCCCGTTGCGCCTCGGGCGTCAGGCTCAACAGCAGGTTGAAACTGGCTAGCCCGTAGCCGGCCCACAAGAAGCCGCTGAGCCACTCGACGGGGAGCAGCCACCACGGGCCGGGCGCCAGCGACCAGGCCAGTGGCACGACCGGAATCGCCAGCCCGGTCACGCGCATGACCCAGGCTGCGCCGCGCCGGTCGTTCAGCCGCCCCCAGACCCACTGTCCCACGATGTTGCCCAGGCTGTTGACGGCCGCCAGGATGCCGATGAGCGTTGGGGTGGCGCCCAGATCCCGCACCAGGTAGACACTGAAGAACGGTCCCATGATCATCAGCGCCAGGTTCCAGATGAAGGCGACCCCGGTAAAGGCCGTAAAGCGCGGGGCCGACCGCAACAGCGTGAGCAATGGGCCCGGTTTTGCCTTCTCGGCCGGGGTTGAGGGGGTCAGCGGCGTGGGGGGGTCCTTGATGTGTGCGAAGATCGTGGTGGCGCCGAACCCGACCAGGCCGGCGATGACAAACGCGACCTGATAGCCTCGCATCCCGCCGCCCAGGTCGATGATGCGCCCCGCCAGCGGCGTGAACAGCAGAGCGGCGATAGCCAATCCGATGTTACGGGCCGCGAAGTAGCGGCCGCGGATCACCCTGGGCGCCAGGTCCGCCACCAGCGCGGACCAGGCGGGGAAGCCGAGCTGACCGGCCAGGGAACGTAAGACGACGACGGCGATGATGGCGTAGATCGCGGCCGATGACTTCAGGAGGAGGGGCAAAGCTGCCAGGACCAACAGCAGCAACCGGCCCGCGACGCCGCCCGTGAGCACAGCGACTTGCTTGCGGCCGAAACGGTCGGCCAGCCTGGCGCCCGGCATCAGCCCCAGCGCTGCGCCCAGGTTGGTCAGCGCGCTCATTGTGCCGATCTGGCCGTTGGTGGCGCCCAGGGCCATCGCGAAGGGGTAGATGAAGCTGGTGACGAACGATTCCGAGGCGTTGGACACCAGGCCGTCCAGCCACAACAGCCGGCGGTTGGTGCGTGTGTTCGGCTCGGCATACGCCTCCGGTTCGGGCGGGCCGGCCATGAAATCATCGACGCCGTGACGCAGGCGCGCCAGGCCGGCCTCCGCGGCCTGCCAGGGCGCCGCCGGGTTCAAATGACGAAATCGCATCGACCAACCATTCCATGAAAAAAGCAGTTGGCGGCCCGGAATGGCCGCCAGCTATCAAGGTCGCGTTCAAAAATAACCTGGTTGTTTCGCGGTACAATTGCACGGCAGAGCGGCCTGAAAGTACGGAGTTATTTTTGAACGCTTACCAAGTATAGCGAGTTACGGGAAAACGTCAAGGCCGGATGAATATATACTGAGCGGAAATGAATTGGGTGTGTTCAAAATCAGTTAGGGCATCCCGAAGCGGAGCACCCTGAGCGGAGTGGCGGTCGTTTCGCCACGCAGTCGAAGGGGGCGCAGCGGTCTTCCGCCAAGATCGCATCCTTCGACTACGGGCCGCGAACGACTGCGGCCCTCCGCTCAGGATGCTCGCAACTAACTTTGAATACATCCAAATGAATTCAGTGCCAACGGAGTCGAGGCCTTTAGGCGGAGATCAAGCGCAGAAACCGACTAAAGCCTCGACTTCGATGCACCCATCTGATTTCCGCTCAGTATATGATCAACTGGAAGCCTGATACGATCAGTGCCGCGCCATCCACAGTCGCCCCCAACACCTCGCACCTTTGCGCTGCTTCGCGAACGGCGGTATAATTGCGTTTCACGTTGGCACGTTTTACGTTTTTCGTTTCACGCTTCACATCTCGGAGAACAGCCATGACCGAACTGGCTGAACGCCTCGAAACCTTGCGCAAGGCGATCCGCTATTACGCGTATCGCTATTATGTGCTGGACGATCCGGCCGTGACTGACGCGGAGTACGACGCGCTGTGGCGCGAGCTGGTCGCGCTGGAGACCGAGCACCCGGAGCTGGTGACGCCCGACAGCCCGACGCAGCGCGTGCCCGGCCAGCCGGCGGAGCGATTCGCCAAAGTGCGCCATCCCGCGCCGATTTTGAGCCTGGCCAACGCGTTTGGGCCGGAGGAGCTGGTCGCCTGGAGCGATCGTTTCATGAAGCTGCTCCCCGAGGACGAGCGCGGCGGCGTGCGTTACGTGGTCGAGCCGAAGATCGACGGCCTGACGGTGGTGCTGCACTATGAGGACGGGCGTTTTGTGCTGGGCGCGACGCGCGGCGATGGCGAGGTGGGCGAGGATATCACGGCGAATTTGCGGACGGTGAAGGCGCTGCCGCTGCGGATACCGGTGCAGGGGTCAGGGGTCAGGAGTCAGGAGTCAGGGGTCAGGAGTCAGGGGTCAGGGGTCAGGGGTCAGGGGTCAGGGGTCAGGGGTCAGGCCCTTCGACTGCGGCCCTTCGACACGCTCAGGACGCGGCCCCAAAGGGCGGCGCCTCCGCTCAGGATGCAGGCAGAGGACCAGGTGGGTCTATCGTCGGTGGTCTATCGTCCTCCGTCCCGTTTGGTCGTCCGCGGCGAGGCGTACGTGTCCATCGCGGATTTCGAGCGCTTCAACGCGGGGCAGGCCGCGGCCGGCGAGCGGACCTACGCCAACCCGCGCAACTTCGCGGCCGGCTCGCTGCGCCAGCTCGACGCCCGGGCCACGGCCGGGCGGCCGATCCGGCTGTGGATCTACCAGATCGTGGAGTTGGAGGGGGTCGAAGCGCCGCGGGGTCAGTGGGAGGCGCTGAACTATCTGCGGCAACTGGGCTTCCCGGTGGAGACGCGCAGTCGCCTGTTCGCCGATTTCGACGCGGTGGCCGACACCTGTCGGACGTGGGGCGATACCGACCGACGAGAACTGCCATACGAAGCGGACGGACTTGTCATAAAGATCGACGATTTCGCCACGCAGGACCGACTGGGCTACGTCGGCAAGGACCCGCGCTGGGCCATCGCCTATAAGTACCCGGCCGAGGAGGCAGTCACCCGGCTGCTGGGGATCAAGGTCAACGTCGGCCGCACGGGCACGCTGAACCCCTACGCCGTGCTGGAGCCGGTTGGGGTGGGCGGGGTGACGGTCTCCAACGCGACGTTACATAACGAGGACTACATCCGGGACAAGGACATCCGCGTCGGCGACATGGTGGCGGTGAAGCGGGCCGGCGAGGTGATCCCCCAGGTGTTGCGGCCACTGCTTGAGCTGCGCACCGGCGATGAGCAGGTCTGGCAGATGCCGGATCGTTGCCCGGCCTGCGGCGTACAGGTGGTGCGAGTGGAGGGAGAGGCGGCCTGGTACTGCGTGAACAGCGCGTGTCCGGCGCAACTGGTGCGCGGGATCGAGCATTTCGTCAGCCGGGGCGCGCTGGACATCGCCGGGTTCGGCATCCGGCAGGCCGAGCTGTTCGTCGAGCTGGGCTATCTCCACGATCTGGCCGACAGCTACTATCTGGATGAGGAGAAGTTGCTCGGCCTGGAAGGGTACGGGGAGAAGAAGGTGGCCAACCTGATGGCGGCCATCGAGGCGTCCAAGGCGCAGCCCCCCGCCCGCCTGCTCATCGCGCTGGGGATCAAGGGTGTGGGCGAGGTCGTGGCTGAGGATCTCATGTCCCACTACGACTCACTGGACGCGCTGGCGGCAGCCTCGATCGAGGAGCTCCAGGCGATCCCGGGCATCGGCCCGATCCTGGCCCAGAGCATCGTCGATTGGTTTGTCCAGGCGCCCAACCAGCGGGTGATCGCCAAACTGAAGGCGGCCGGCTTGACCACGGCGCACGCTCGCACTGCGCCAGCGGCGGGCGCGCAACCGTTGATCGGGCTGACTTTCGTCATCACGGGCACGCTGCCGACCATGAGCCGTGACGCCGCGGCCGATTTCATCGAAGCGCACGGCGGCAAAGTGACCGGCTCCGTGAGCAAGAACACCGACTACCTGGTCGTCGGCGAAAGCGCGGGCTCCAAGCTGACCAAAGCGACGCAACTGGGCGTCCCGGTGATCGACGAGGCGCGCTTGCGGGAGATGGCCGGAGAATAGCAACGGGCAGGAGGCAAGGGGCAACGGGCAAGGGGCAAGAGGCAACGGGCAAGGGGCAACGGGCAAGGGGCAAGAGGCAACGGGCAACGGGCAAGGGGCAACGGGCAAGGGGCAAGAGGCAACGGGCAAAGGAGTGAACCTGGACAGAGCTATGTCGAATCGTGGGTCAGTGCCAGACTCGCCCAATACCCAATACCCAATACCCAATATCCAATACCTGATACCCAATACCCAATACCCAATATCCAATACCCAATACCCAACCCAATACCCAATACCCAATACCCAATACCCTAAGATGCAGTCCGCAATACGAAATACGCAATACGCAATAACGAAAGGATAATCGTTTTCCATCATGTCTGAAACACAAGTTGTCCCGATTCAGTGCCCGAACTGCGGCACGCCATTCCAGGCGCCTGTGCGCAATGTCATCGACGTGGGGCGCGAGCCGCGGCTGCGGCAGGCGTTCCTGGCCGGCCAGGTGAACCTGGCGGTCTGCCCGAACTGTAAACACGGCGGCCTGTTGGAGATGCCGTTGGTCTATCACGATCCAGCGGCGGAATTCCTGGCGATCTACTTCCCGGCGCAGATCAACATCCCCGTGATGGAGCGCCAGAAGATGATCGGTCAGATGACCCAGGCGCTGATGAGCAGCCTGCCAACCGACCAGCGCAAAGGCTATTTCTTGAACCCACGCCAGTTCATGAACCGCCAGCACCTGACGGACGCCATCCTCGGCACGATGGGCATCAGCCAGGAGGAGTTGGACCGGCAGCGCAAGAAGACGAAGCTGCTCGACCAGTTGATGGTGATGGCCGACGACCCCAAGGGATTGCAGATGATGATCAAGGGCCAGGACACCCTGCTGGACTACGAGTTCTTCATGATCCTCTCCAGCGTCCTCGAGCAGATCCAGGCGGCGGGGAACGAGGCGGCGGTCCAGAAGCTGGAGACCCTGCGCGAAAACCTGATGCAGCTCACCACGTGGGGCAAGCGCCTCGCCAGGCAGGAAGCCGCTGTGGCCTCTTTGGACGAGCTCAAGACCCCAGAGGAGTTGCTGGAGAAGATCGTCGACGCTGATCTGGACGAGGCCGGGGCCATAGCGGTTGCCGCCCGCCCCCTGCTGGACTACGCGTTCTTCCAAAAGCTCACCGAGCGCGTCGAGGCCGCCCGCGGGCCTGAGCAAGAACGTTTGCGCCAACTGCGCGACCGGCTTCTGGAGATCACACAAAAGCTGGACCAGACCGCCCGCGCGGAGGTCGAGGGTGCGACGACGCTCTTGAAGGAGATCCTGGGGTCCTCCAGCCCGCGCAGCCTGGTCCGCGAGCGCATCGACGAGATCGACGACGTGTTCATGACGATCCTCTCGTACAACATGCAGGCGGCCGAGCGCCAGGGCGCCAAGGAGGCGCTGGCGCGCATGGCGATGGTCTATGACGAGCTGATGCAGGTGGTCGAGGAGGGGATGCCGCCGGAGATCCAATTGATCAACGACCTGCTGCGCGCGCCCTACCCTGACGGTACCCGCGAGCTGCTCCAGGAAAACCGCGAGGCGTTGACGCCCGAGGTGTTGGCATTGATAGACCAACTGGCGCAAGACATGTCCCAACGCGAAGACGCCGAGGCCACCCAGACCGCGAAACGGCTGCGGGACATCAGAGCGCAGGCGATGTTGTTGGTGTGAGGCAGGGGACAGGAGACAGGGGTCAGGGGTCAGGGGTCAGGGGACAGGGGTCAGGGGACAGGGGACAGGGGACAGGGGTCAGGAGTCAGGGGTCAGGGGTCAGGGACAGTCTGCCTCTTGCCCTTTGCCTCTTGCCCTTTGCCTCTTGCCCTTTGCCTCTTGCCCCTTGCCTCCTGACAACGGTGAGCCATGAACGCCGAAATCATCACATCTGGCGCCGAGCTGCTGTTGGGCGAGACGGTGGACACTAACTCGACCTACATCGCCCGCGCCTTGCGCGATATCGGGGTCAACCTTTACTACAAGACGTCGGTGGGCGACAACGTCGATCGGATGGCGCTGGTGGTGTGTCAGGCGCTGGAGCGCTCCGGGATCGTCATCACGACCGGGGGTCTGGGCCCGACGGTGGACGACGTGACGCGAGAGGCGGTGGCCCAGGCAATCGGAAGGCCGCTGATCCTTTACCCTGAGTGCATGGCCCGGATCGAAGCGATCTTTGCGCGTTGGGGCCGCCAGGTGGGCGAGAACAATCGACGGCAGGCTTATCTGCCGGACGGCGCCAGCCCCATCCCCAACCCGGTCGGCACCGCGCCCGGCTTCATCGTGGAGACCGATCAAGGCACAGTAATCGCTTTGCCCGGCGTGCCGCGCGAGATGGAACGACTGATGCAGGATACGGTGTTGCCCTATCTGCGCGGGCGGATGGGCGCCGCACACGTGATCATCAAGGTCAAATCGTTGCGCACCGTCGGCCTGGGCGAGAGCTGGATCGACGAGCGAATCGACTCGCTGATGCGGTCGGCGAATCCCACGGTGGGGCTGGCGGCCCACACCGGCCTGGTCGATGTCCGGATCACGGCCCGGGCCGCGACGGAAGCGGAGGCCGACGCCATGATCGCTGAGATGGAGGCGCAAGTGCGCGGGCGGATCGGCGATGACGCCATCTTCAGCGCCGGCGACGACAGGCTGGAAGAGGTCACGACGCGACTACTGGCCCAGGCGGGCGTGCGGTTAGCGCTGGTGGAGAGCGCGACCGGTGGCGAGGTGGCCCGCATGTTGCGGAGCACGGCCGAGGGCGTGCAGGTCGTCACCGCGGCGCACGTGGTGGACGGCCCCGAGGCGCTGGCCGCGCTGTTGGACATCTCGCCGGCGCAGCTCGATGCGGATGGCTGGGTCAGCCAGATGGCCGCGACCGCGGTCGCCGCGTCCTTGATCGATACCTGCGAGGGGGGTTGGGGATTGGCCGTGCTGGGGGACATGGGCGCGCACGGCGATGTGTACGGCGAGGAGACCGGCCAGACCTATGTGGCGCTGGGGACGCCGGGCAGCCCGGAAGTCCGGCGCTATCCCTACGGCGGTGATGGGTTCCTGGCGCGGCGCTGGGTCAGCGTGCGGACGGTGGACCTGTTGCGGCGGCAGGCGTTGGCGCAGTTGGCAGCGGGAGGCTAGAAGCTTGAACCAATACCCAATACCCAATACCCAATACCCAATACTCAATACCCAATACCCAGTATCCAGCACCTGGAGGAAACATGACCGAAATCCCGTTTCAGCTCAAACTGGTGCAGATCGAAAACCCCGATGCGCTGAATTTCATCCTGGGGCAGAGCCATTTCATCAAGACCGTGGAGGATATCCACGAAGTGATGGTGACGGCGGTCCCGGGCGCGAAGTTCGGGCTGGCGTTTTGCGAGTCATCCGGGGCGACACTGGTGCGCTCCACCGGCACCGACGACGCGTCGAAGGCGTTGGCCGAGCGCAACGCGCTGGCGTTGGGCGCCGGCCACAGCTTCATCCTGTTCCTGCGCGACGTCTACCCGATCAACGTGCTGAACGCCATCAAGATGGTGCCCGAGGTGGCGACGGTCTTTTGCGTCACGGCCAACCCGGTGCAGGTGATTCTTGCCGAAAGCGCGCAGGGACGCGGTATTTTGGGCGTGATCGATGGCGGTCGGCCCGCTGGCGTCGAGGACGCAGATGGGGTCGCCTGGCGCAAGGATTTCCTGCGCATGATCGGTTACAAGATCAGATAGACTACCTTAGCGAGGATGACTACGAAACATTACCGAATTCGCCCTGAGAGGCTGTTCTTGGGGTTTGCCTTGTCCGTTCTAACTCTGGTGGTCGGTTGTCAGGCCGCGCCGGCGCCGACCGTCACCCTGCCTGCGCCCGCCGAGATCGGCATGGCCCCCACGACCGCGCCGCCCACCGCAATGTGGACGGTCGCGCCGACCTTCACGCCGCCGGCGACACCCACCGCGACCCCGGCCAACCCCCCGATGATCACGCCGACCCCGGCGGCAACCCCGGCGTTGTTGGAGCTGACCGACAACTATCTCGTCCTGGGCATTGATCACCGGGAAGGGGATCCTGACCCGAGCTGGCGCACCGATACCATCATGGTCGTGGCCATCGATCACGCGCAAACCCGGGTCGGCATCGTCAACATCCCGCGCGATCTCTACGTGGAGATCCCCGGCTACGGCCAGGGTCGCATCAATCAGGCGGATTACTACGGCGTGAGCACCAAGTACCCCGGGGGCGGACCCGCGTTACTGAGGCGGGTCATGACCGCCACGCTGGGTATCCCTTCACAACACTATGTGCGGGTCAAGATGGAGGGATTGGTGGAGCTGGTGGACGCGTTGGGCGGGGTCACCGTCACGCTGGATTGCCCGCTTTACGAGCGTACGCCCGACGACAGTTCCCCCAACGGCGTGACCGATTGGGAACTGCCGGCCGGCGACAGCTTGCTCGATGGCGTCACCGCCAAGAAGTTCGCCACCTATCGATACGTTACATCCGACTTCGGGCGTGCTCAGCGCCAGCAGCAGTTGATCTGGGCCATCCGGAACCGCGCTTTGCAGTTGGACGTGATCCCGCGCATTCCCAAGCTGTGGAAGGCGTTGGCGCACACGTTCACCACGGACCTGAACGTGCTCGACGTGGTCAAGCTGGCCAGGCTCGGCATCGGCTTGCGGCCCGAGAACGTGCACGGCCGCACGTTGAGCGATGACGCCCTGGAGCCGTACATCACCGAGCAGGGCGCCTGGGTGCTGGTGATCAAAGATCGGGACAAGCTGAGCGCCGACTTCGCCAGCCTTTTCGAGGGCAGGCCGTTGGCCCAATTGGGCAAGAGCGCGCCGGGTGACTGCCCCCCGCGGCCCACACTCGTACCCACCTTCACGCCGACCCCCGACCAGACCGCCACCCCGGAGGTCAGCGCGACCCCGACGCCGGGGTGAACGGCAGCGGATGGAAACGGATAAGCGGATCGGGCAGCGGATGGAAACGGATAAGCGGATGGTTGCTATCTCCATCCGCTTATCCGTTGCCCCCTTCGCTCACCCTACCACCGATACCGCACGGTGTAAGTGACCTTTGCCTCGCCGTCGGCCGGCACATCCACCCGCCACTCTATGGTCTGGGCGTCCAGCCTGGTGTGCTCGGCGCTCTCCTCAGTAATCTTCCAGTCGCTCCAGCGGAAGAGGTGTTCAGCGACGCGCACCTGCACGGCCTCGGTCTTGTGATTCCGCACTGTGATCTCGTAACTTTCCTCGATGGTCTTGTCGCCTGACCGGTCGAAGTTCGTCTGGACCCGTTCGCCGACGATGTCGAAGGCATCACCGATGTAAAGGCGCACATTCTCAGCCTTCGGCGTGTGCTCGATGCTGTCCTCGCCCACCAGCAGGGCGCTGCCGTCCACATCTGCCTGGTAAACCCGCACAACCCCCTTGGGCAGTTGAGCGTTCACACCCTGCTCGCCGGTGCTGAACTGCAGCATGGTCCTGACCTGCTTGACGCCGGTATCCGCGCCGTAGCCGGGATCGGTCTGCGGTTGACCCCAGAAGCGGTAGTCCTGCGCGCCGTCGTAGACGAAGAACTTCTCCGCGGGCACGGCCGGGGCCGTGACGAACTCGATCTGTTTGGTCTGCCGGTCCTTGATGGTCACCGGCCGCTGGACTTCGTACAGGTGATACTCGAAGAAGCCTCGCTCGGCGACCTGGGGTGTGGGCGCGGCGGCCTCTTTGAGCACTTCGAACACTCTCTGGGGTTGCGCCTGACTCGCCTGGTGGATGTCACCGGCGATGAGCTTGAGCCTGGCGTCCCGATAGGTCGCGCCGCTGCGGTTGTCCAACGTGACCCAGCCGTTCAGGTCAAGAGTCTTGTCGTCCTGGGCCAGCAGCAGCACGTAGTTAGCTTGCCAGCCGATGCCATTGGTCATGTAGGTGATCTCGGCCTGTTGTTCGCCGGCGGTTTGGGCATCTACCAGCCAGACCAACGATGGGCGGGTGATCAGCCCTTCAGGCAGCTTGGGGAAGGTGAAATCGCGCACGCTGCCCCGGTTGATGACCAGCACCTGCCCATCCTTATCCTGCAAAATGATGTCGCCGCTGCCGTTGAGCAGGGCGCCCTCGTAGGTGGCGCCGTCATTGGTGACCAGTTGGATCGGCTGATCGACGTATTTGCTGAGCAGTTTGTCCGCGCCGACCAGGTCGTATTCGAAGTTCTGCTCCAGCACAGCCGTGCCGGCCGGGTCGGTCAGCGATTTGAAATGGACGCTGGTGGGATCGATTTGGGCGGCCACATCAGTGATGGTCACCGGCTGGACCCCTTTGGCCAAAGTCAAGGTACGGGTGTCCTTCACCAGGGCAATGCCCTGGTTGTAGACTGCCAATTCGGGGCCGTTGGTCTGGGCGATGACCCTGTCCGGCTGCGCACGTGACCCGAACGCGCCGGTCACGGCGACCAACGCCAGCAATGCGATGGTCAGCATTTGTCGTTTCAACATCTGGAATGACTCCTTTCGCTAACTTGACGGATTTGACATCCCCTGGACGCCGGACGATCGCGGTGGGTTCCCGTGGCGCAGAGAGAGAAACCTGGTTTCCAGCACGGGCGAACGGGACGATCAGGGGGTGACGGGCGACGTGGCCGTGTTAGGGGTCGGCAAGGGCGAATTTTCGCCGCCGACCAGGGGCAGCGACTGCTGCGACGGCGCATTCTGGCCGGCCGGCGTAGGTATGGCGGTGGTCTCCTTTTTGCGACAACCACCCAGACCCAGCGTCATTGCCGCCAGAGCGAGCACGATGACAAAGTTGCGAAGTTTGGCATTCGACATTTTCACCTCCATGAATGAGAAGCCTCACGCCCGCCGGCGGGCGACGAGGATCATGCGGTCACTACTGCCTTCGAAGGGGGACAGTGTCCAGTCGCCGTAGAGCGCCTCCAGGGTGAATCCGGCCTGTTTCAACAAGAGCTCGGCCTCGAAGCGCCAAAGGTAGCGCAGATCGAAGGGGGCCAGGGTGCGGCGCAACTGGCCGTCGGCGGCTATCTCGTCGTAGACCAGTGTGACGTGCAGCGTTTGCTCTGCCAGGTCCACCGTACGCGTCAACTGTTTCATCACGGTGTGCCCCGTCTCCGGGTCGGTCCACCACTTCTCCAACTCCAGACGGCCGTCGAAGCTGGCCAGTTGCGCCACGTCCGGGTGCAACACGTCGATCAGCAGCAACCCGCCGGGCGTAAGGTGTTCCGCCCAATGACGCAACGCGGCCAGTTGGTCTGCCTGGCTCAGCAGGTGCAGGAACGTGTTCATGACGACGAATGCCAGGCGGTACGGCCCACCCAGCGGCATGTCGGTGTAGTCGCCCTGGAGGAGCGTGACGCGTTGGGTCACGCCCGCGCGCCTGGCTTTGTCCCCCGCGATGGCGAGCATCGCGGGGCTCAGATCGACGCCGGTCACCCGATAGCCGGCCTCCGCCAGGGGGATCAGCAGCCGGCCGGCGCCACAGCCGAGCTCCAGCAGCGGCCCGCCTGTTCGTTGGGCAAACGCTTCGATCACCGGCAGATCGTCCAGGTAGTCGGCGTAATCGGCGTCGAAGAAGCGGGCGATCAGGTCGAGGGCTGTGTCATGCATGACGGCAGTGTAGCACAAATTCACCGTGGGATCAACCTGAGACCTGATGTCATTAAGATAAGGGAACTGGCCCAGACCTGACAGGTTTTCGAGGTCGCTTTTCAACATACATAAGCCTCTGATCAGAGCGAATCCGGCTTGAAGCGCTACTGCGGGAAACCTGTCAGGTCTTAACTTAATGACATTGACCTGACACCCCCTACGGCTAACCCGGATTGAGTTTGTGGATCGCTCTTCCTGTGTTATCATACGCATATGCCGCATGACATATCGACAACGCCAAACAACCCCTCCGTTCGGATCACCCGCAGCGCGCGGCGTCAGAAGACGGTTTCGGCGCGCCTTGTCGAGGGTGGCACGGTCATAGAGGTCCTCGCCCCTGGCGCTATGACCGATGCTGATCTGGCGCCGATCATCGAGAACCTGCGAGCGCGGGTGTTGCGCCATGTCGAGGCCGCGGAGACGGCCGACGACAGGGCCCTGGCGCGCCGCGCGGGGGAGTTGAACCGTCTGTACTTCAACAACCGCTTGCGCTGGGCAGAGATCCGCTACGTGACCAATCAGCAGCACCGCTACGGGAGTTGCACCTCTGCGACCGCGACGATCCGCATCTCGCACCGCATGGCGGCCGTTCCGACGTGGGTGCGGGACTACGTGATCGTCCACGAGCTGGCGCATTTGCTGGAGGCTAACCACGGCGCGCGGTTCTGGAAGCTGGTCAACCGCTATCCGAAGACCGAACGCGCGCGCGGGTATCTGATCGCGCTGGGGTTGGAGGGAGAGCAGGACGAACCGGGCGCATCGGACATCGAGTAGGAGTTCTTGGACGGTGCTTTGACACTGGCGCGGCGGTAGTGTACAATGCCGTCACAAATGGCGGCCGCGGGGTCTGGCGTTTTTGTGGCCTGCGAGACGTCGCGTCAATACAGGGACTGATGCATTGCCGGGCACGCGCAGTGCCTGGCGCCTGAAGCGTTACGAGTCGAAGAAGGGGTTACCGTTGGCTAGATTCTACTACGGCGGACAGGCCGTCATCGAGGGTGTGATGATGCGCGGGCGCAAACGCCTGGCAGTGGCCGTGCGCGCGCCGAATGGCGAGATTGTGGTGCACATCGAGCCGCTGACCGCGGCGATCTACACCAGGCAGTGGGGCCAGTGGCCCTTTGTGCGTGGGCTGGGGATGCTGTGGGATGCGTTGGGGCTGGGAATGCGGGTGCTGCTCTGGTCGGCCGACGTGGCGATCCAGGAAGCAGGCGAGGAAGAGGTCAAGTTCACCGGCCCGGTGGCCTGGACCACGGTGGCGCTGTCGCTGGCGATCGCGGTCGGCGTCTTTTTCCTGCTACCCACCGTGGCGGCCAGGTGGCTTTCGCCCATCAGCACCGGCGGGCTGCTCGTCAGCGTCGTCGAGGGCGTGATCCGGCTGGCGCTCTTCCTGGCTTACCTGTGGGCCATCGGCTTCATGCCTGACATCCGGCGGGTGTTCGCCTATCACGGCGCGGAGCACAAGACGATCAACGCCTACGAGGCCGGCGCTCTGCTCACCCCGGCGAACGTGGCTCGCTTCTCCACGTCACACACCCGCTGCGGCACCAGCTTCCTGCTCTCGGTGATGATCATTGCGATCTTCATCTTTGCGCCGTTCCATTTCGACAACGTGCTCCTGCGCCTGCTCTCGCGCATCGTGCTGATCCCGGTCGTCGCGGGCATCGCCTACGAGTTCATGCGCTTCACCGCCGGGCACGTAGAGCAGCCGCTCGTGCACGCGCTGATCGCGCCCGGCCTGCTGCTCCAGCGCCTCACCACGCGCGAGCCGGACGCGGCGATGCTCGAATGCGCCATCGCCGCGCTCAAGTCGGCGCTGGCCGCGGATGGGATCGAAGCACCGATGATGGCAGTCGCTTAATCAAAACGGAGAAGATAAGCGATAAATTGGCGCGTTAGATGAATACGATGAGACACGTAGCGACTTCAGCCGTTGGAAAGGCATCTACGAGACCTGGAAACGCCGCCGCCAAGCCTACGCCGTGCAGATCCAGCAGCGTGACCTGGTTGATGCCAGGCGGTTACAGCCAGCTTACTGACCATGATCGCGAACCCGCTGGGATCCCTCAGTCGTTGTGGCGAAACACCGACGCCCCGGCGGATGGAAACGGGACGCGGATGGACGCGGAGATCGCGGACGACGC
The DNA here is from genome assembly GCA_002842085.1 of Chloroflexi bacterium HGW-Chloroflexi-1. Taxonomy (GTDB): domain Bacteria; phylum Chloroflexota; class Anaerolineae; order CG2-30-64-16; family CG2-30-64-16; genus CG2-30-64-16. The sequence continues at coordinate 3,060 of PHCA01000049.1, read as the reverse complement.
GGACACTTTCAGGTTTTATCCGCGTTCTCCGCGTCGTCCGCGTAGTCCGCGTCCTATTCTCAGGGCAGGTATTGGGTAGGGCGAGTATCGAGTTGACCTGGGATAGACGAATACCTGATATCTAATACCTGTTTCGCGCTACTGGCATCAAAGGAGCTGCATGGTGGCTTACGAAGTCAAAAATCAACGCCTGGTGGAGTGGGTGCAGGAAGCGGCGGCGCTGTGCCGGCCCGCGGCCATTCATTGGTGTGACGGGAGCCAGGTGGAATACGACCGGCTCATGGCGCAGATGGTGGTGGCCGGCGCGGCGATCCCGCTCAAACAACGGCCAAATAGCTTCCTGTTCCGCTCCGATCCCAGCGACGTGGCGCGCGTCGAGGCCCGCACCTACATCAGCACCCTTAGCAAAGATGACGCCGGTCCCACCAACAACTGGGTTGCGCCGGACGAGCTCAAGGGGACGATGCGGAAGCTGTACCAGGGGTGCATGGTCGGCCGGCCGATGTACGTGATCCCCTTCTCGATGGGCCCGATCGGCTCGCCGATGGCCAAAATCGGCGTCGAGATCACCGACAGCCGTTACGTCGTGTGCAATATGCATATCATGACCCGCGTCGGCGTTCCGGTGATCGATGCCCTGGGGCCTGACGGCGATTTCGTGCCCTGCCTGCACTCTGTCGGCGCCCCACTCGCGCCGGGCCAACCGGACGTCGCCTGGCCCTGTGCGCCGATGGAGCAGAAGTACATCAGCCACTTCCCGGAAGAGAACCTGATCTGGTCCTTCGGCTCGGGCTACGGCGGCAATGCGCTGCTGGGCAAGAAGTGTTTTGCCCTGCGCATCGCCTCGGCGATCGCCAGGCGCGAGGGCTGGATGGCCGAGCACATGCTGATCCTGCGGCTCATCAGCCCCGCGGGCAAGCAATACCATATCGCCGCCGCGTTCCCATCGGCCTGCGGCAAGACCAATCTTGCGATGATCCAGCCGACCATCCCCGGATGGAAGGCGGAGTGCATCGGGGACGACATCGCCTGGATGAAGATCGGGCGGGACGGCCGCCTCTACGCCATCAACCCGGAGGCGGGCTTTTTCGGTGTCGCCCCGGGCACCTCGTATCAGTCCAACCCGATGGCGACGGACACGATCAGGGAGAACGCGATCTTCACCAACTGCGTGTTGACCGACGAAGGGGATGTCTGGTGGGAGGGGATGGGCGTGCCTGCCCCCGCGCGCGGGATCGACTGGAAGGGCCGCGATTGGACCCCTGACAGCCCCGAACCGGGCGCGCATCCCAACGCTCGCTTCACCGCTCCCGCGGCGCAGTGCCCGGTCATCAGCAGCGACTGGGAAAAGCCGGAGGGTGTGCCCATCGACATCTTCGTTTTCGGGGGCCGTCGCGCGGGCGTGGCGCCCCTGGTGACCGAGGCGTTTGATTGGGATCACGGTGTTTTCCTGGGAGCTACGGCGTCCTCGGAGACGACGGCCGCCAACATCGGCGCGGTGGGCAACCTGCGCCGCGATCCCTTCGCCATGCAGCCGTTCTGTGGCTACAACATGGCCGATTACTTCCAGCATTGGCTGGAGATGGGCGACCGGCTGGGCGACCAGGCCCCGCGCATCTTCTACGTGAATTGGTTCCGCAAGACGCCGGAGGGGAAGTGGCTCTGGCCCGGTTACGGCGAGAACAGCCGCGTGCTCAAGTGGATGTGCGAACGCGTGGACGGCAGCTCCGCGGCGCAGGCGACGCCCATCGGCTATCTGCCGGGCGCGGCCGACCTGGCTCTGGCCGGGCTGTCTATCTCCGGGGAGAGCGTCCACGAGCTGCTGCGCGTGGACGCTGACGCCTGGCGGGCGGAGCTACCCGACATCGAGCGGCACTTCGCCCAGTTCGGCAATCGGCTGCCGGAGCGGTTGCGCGAGCAGGTGCGGATGCTGCGGGCGCGAGTGGGGGCGAGTAGACAAAGGGTATGAGCAAACCATCTCGACGCCCGGCGACCTACGACAACCCGTGGAAAGAGGTGCTGGAACGCTACTTTCTGGATTTCATGGCGTTCTTCTTTCCGCAGGCGCATGGCGATATTGACTGGGCCAGGGGCCATGAATTCCTGGCCAAGGAGTTGCGCCGCGTGACGCCGGACGCGGCCGTGGGAGAGCGCCGCGTCGACGAATTGGCAAAGGTCTGGCGCAAGGATGGTGTCGAGGCCTGGGTCATGGTTCACGTGGAAGTACAGAGCCAGCAAGATACGGACTTCGCCGAGCGGATGTACATCTACAACTACCGCCTGTTCGACCGCTTCCATCGCCGCGTGGCCAGTCTGGCGGTGTTGGGCGACGAGCAGGTCGCCTGGCGCCCCGATCGGTTCGAGTATGACCTGTGGGGGTGTCGCGCCAGCCTGGAGTTCCCGATCATCAAATTGGTGGATTACCGAGCGCGCTGGGTGGAACTCGACGAGAGTCGTAATCCGTTCGCCACGGTGGTCATGGCGTATCTGAAGGCGTTAGAGACGCGTGAGGATGCGTTCGACCGCCAGGCATGGAAGCTGATCCTGGTGCGCCGCTTGTACGAGCGAGGTTACAGTCGAAAGGATATTCTGAACCTCTTCCGGTTCATTGACTGGGTCTTGGCCCTGCCCAAAGAGCTTGACGAAACGATCTGGGAGCAGATATACCAGTATGAGGAGGCAAAGCGTATGCCATACATCACGAGTATTGAGAGAATTGGCATGGAGAAGGGCATGGAGAAGGGCATGGAGAAGGGCATGGAGAAGGGCATGGAGAAGGGCATGGAGAAGGGCGTGCAACGCGCAGTGGTGCGTATGCTACAGCTCCGCTTTGGCGCGATTCCGGCTACTGTGCTGAGGCGGCTGGAAAAGCTGGAAGTATCCCGACTCGAGGAATTGATGGGGCCAGCCCTACAGGCCGATTCGTTAGAAAGTTTCAGCCAGGCGCTGGAATTCCAGCCGGCCTGAGCCATGTCACGGACCTATCGCTACTACGACTTCATCATGGCTCTCTTCGTGGCCGTGTTGCTCATCAGCAACATCGCCTCGTCGGCCAAGATC
>PHCA01000048.1 GCA_002842085.1 Chloroflexi bacterium HGW-Chloroflexi-1 | reverse complement strand
GACGCAGATGCGCGCAGATTCACGCAGATCAGCAGATAAAATTATTTGATAAATCAGCGTTGATCAGCGTGCATCAGCGGGATCGGCGTTCTATCCAGTCGCAAGGCTGTCCACAAATGGGAAAGTTATTTAATCACGATTCCTAAGCAGAGAGATGGGTAGCTGACGGGTGGGTCCGAAGTGATTTCGGAGGCAGCCGCTAGCGACGCATCCACAGGATGATATCGCTGGCCAGTCGCAGGTGGACTGGGTTGGCACCTTAACAACTGAGCGGAATAGAACAAGACGTATCAAGAATTGCCGTCTCGCGTGAATTAAGCTACTAAGAGCATACGGTGGATGCCTTGGCGTCAAGAGCCGAAGAAGGGCGTGGATGGCTGCGAAAAGCCTCGGGGAGCTGTCATCAAGCATTGATCCGGGGATACCCGAATGGGGGAACCCACCTGGGCAATACCCAGGTACCGCTGGCTGAACACATAGGCCAGACGGGGGGCACGGGGGGAACTGAAACATCTAAGTACCCCCAGGAAAAGAGATTATTCCCTGAGTAGTGGCGAGCGAAAGGGGAACAGCCTAAACTCATCCTGTGTGATAGGCAGCAGCCGTTGCAGGGTGGGGGTTGTAAGGCTCAACGGGGTCCGCTGCTGCGGATCCGAGGAGTTACAAAACTAGTCTCTAGCCGAATGTGGACTGGAAAGCCCAGGCAAAGAGAGTGACACCCTCGTAGGTGAAAGGGACTAGACTCCTGTTGATGACCTTGAGTACCACGGGGCACGCTAATCCTGTGGGAAGCCGGGAGGCCCACCTCCCAAGGCTAAATACTCTTGACGACCGATAGTGAACAAGTACCGTGAGGGAAAGGTGAAAAGCACCCCGGTGAGGGGAGTCAAAAGAACCTGAAACCGTATGCTTACAAGCAGTCGAAGGACAATGTCCCTGAGGGGATAGGTCTGACGGCGTGCCTCTTGGAGAATGAGCCGGCGAGTTACTCTTTGTGGCAAGGTTAAGCCAGTGACAGGCGGAGCCGCAGCGAAAGCGAGTCTGAATAGGGCGTGAGTCGAGCTTGCTCGACCATAGTCGCAAGGAGTAGACCCGAAACCGGGTGAGCTACCCATGGCCAGGCTGAAGCGGGAGTAATGTCTCGTGGAGGGCCGAACCCACTAATATTGCAAAATTAGGGGATGAGCTGTGGGTAGGGGTGATATGCCAAACGAACCCGGAGATAGCTGGTTCTCCCCGAAATAGCTCTAGGGCTAGCGTCATGTGTTCAGTATCGGAGGTAGAGCACTGGATCGGCTAGGGGGCGTATAGCTTACCGAACCGAACCAAACTCCGAATGCCGATACTCCAAGCATGGCAGTCGGACGGTGGGAGATGAGTTTCATCGTCGAAAGGGAAACAGCCCAGATCGTCAGCTAAGGTCCTTAAGTGCAGGCTAAGTGGGAAAGGATGTGGAGTTACTGGGACAGCCAGGAGGTTGGCTTAGAAGCAGCCATCCTTTAAAGAGTGCGTAATAGCTCACTGGTCTAGTGATTCTGCGCCGAAAATATATCGGGGCTCAAGCCTGCCACCGAAGCTACGAAAGGTTGGGATCGGTAAATTGGGAATTGGTAGATTGGTCACCAATCTACTCGCTACCAATTTACCAAGTTACCAGCCTTGGTAGGGGAGCGTTCTGTCAGCGTCGAAGCCGGACTGTGAGGACCGGTGGAGCGGGCAGAAGTGAGAATGCCGGCATGAGTAGCGTAATACATGTGAGAACCATGTACCCCGTAAGTCTAAGGTTTCCGACGGAAGGTTAATCCGCGTCGGGTTAGTCGGGCCTAAGCCGAGGCCGCAAGGCGTAGGCGATGGACAACAGGTTAATATTCCTGTACCACCTGGATGGAGTGATGGGGGGACGCAGGAGGGTAGGTCAGCCTCTTATTGGATTGAGGTGCCAAGCCCGTAGGGAGATGAGGGTCCCAGGAAAATCCGGGGTCTGATCCTGAGGGGTGGGCGGTGCTTTTCGGAGCCACAAGTGACTGAGCCCATACTGCCAAGAAAAGCCTCTAAGCGTTGAAGTCTGGGTGTCCGTACCGAAACCGACACTGGTGGACGGGTAGAGAATACCAAGGGGATCGGGAGAACCTTCGTTAAGGAATTAGGCAAATTGGATCCGTAACTTCGGGAGAAGGATCGCCACGGTAGGGTAAGGTTGACAAGCTTAGCCGAGCCCGAAGTGGCCGCAGAGAAGTGGCCCTACCGACTGTTTACCAAAATCACAGGTCTCTGCAAACGCGCAAGCGGATGTATAGGGGCTGACGCCTGCCCAGTGCCGGAAGGTTAAAGGGAGAGGTCAGGGTCACCTTCGGGTGGCTCGAAGCTTTGAACTGAAGCCCCGGTGAACGGCGGCCGTAACTATAGACTGGACCGCTGTAGTTACGCAAATAAACTCAGCCATATGCTGGGAACTCCGGGGTATCCTCTGGTACTCGCTCCACACAGGGAGCAGTGACAACCCAGAGGTGCGGACGATCAGCAGGAAAGGCTTCACAGGAAGTGGGAAATGGATTTGAACGTCAATCAGGTCCCACCAGATATCGGTCACTACCTGGCTGGTTTCGCAGATGGCGAAGGAAGTTTTAACGTCGTGTTTCGACAACGCGACGACTACCGGATGCCGTGGAAGGTCTCGCTGTGTTTCAATGTCTCGCAGAGAGACGAAGTGATTCTCAGCTTGTTCAAACGGCATTTGGGGTGTGGCACGATGCGACAAAGGCAGGATGGGGTGTGGTACTACGAGGTGAATAACCAACGCGCCATCCTGGAGAATGTGATACCGTTCTTTGAGCGGTTCAGGTTCTTGTCAGCTAAGAAGAAGCGCGACTTCGCCAAGTTCAAGAAGATAGCTCGGCTGATCGCGGATGAACAACATCTGGATCAGGCGGGTATCCGACAGATACTGGAGATCAGAGCGGATATGAACGATGGGGGGGCCGGACGAAGGAAGTACTCGGATGAGGACATCCTGAGTCAGTTTTCCAGTGAAGAATCCTCAGAGACCATACGCTGAGCATTTCCTGAGCGATGTAAGGTGCCGCCAGTCTCAGGAGATGATGAGATGGTCCGATCTTCGTGGCGACACGAAGGGTCTACCAAATGGTAGACTGCACTGACCAGGAAGCCGATGGTCGGTGAAACATGATGAACGGTCCTAAGGTAGCGAAATTCCTTGTCGGGTAAGTTCCGACCCGCACGAATGGCGTAACGAGTGGGGCACTGTCTCGACGAAGGACCCGGTGAAATTGAAATAGGCGTGAAGATGCGTCTTACCCGCAGCAGGACAAAAAGACCCCGTGGAGCTTTACTGCAGCCTGGTATTGTGTTAGGGCTGGATCTGTGTAGGATAGCTGGGAGACTGGGAAGCTGGGGCGCTAGCCTCGGTGGAGTCGCCGTTGGAATACCAGCCTGATTCAGTTTTGACCCTAACCTGCGTCCGTGATCCGGCGTGGGGACAGTGCCAGGTGGGCAGTTTGACTGGGGCGGTCGCCTCATAAAGAGTAACTGAGGCGCCCAAAGGTTCCCTCAGGCTGAATGGAAACCAGCCGTAGAGTGTAAAGGCATAAGGGAGCTTGACTGCAAGACCAACAAGTCGAGCAGAGACGAAAGTCGGGCTTAGTGATCCCACGGTTCCGAGTGGAAGGGCCGTGGCTTAACGGACAAAAGCTACCCCGGGGATAACAGGCTGGTGGCGCCCAAGAGTTCATATCGACGGCGCCGCTCGGCACCTCGATGTCGGCTCGTCGCATCCTGGGGCTGTAGTAGGTCCCAAGGGTTGGGCTGTTCGCCCATTAAAGCGGTACGCGAGCTGGGTTCAGACCGTCGTGAGACAGGTCGGTCTCTATCCGCTGTGGGCGTAGGGGATTTGCGAGGAGCTGCTCCTAGTACGAGAGGACCGGAGTGGACCGACCGCTGGTGTGCCAGTTGTGGTGCCAACCGCATTGCTGGGTAGCTAAGTCGGGCAGGGATAACCGCTGAAAGCATCTAAGTGGGAAGCTCGCCTCAAGATAAGATCCCCCATCCCATTCAGGGAGTAAGTGCACTGGAAGACTACCAGTTTGATAGGCGGCAGGTGTACGCACAGTAATGTGTTCAGCTTAGCCGTACTAATGCACGAGGGCTTAATTCACGCGAGATTGCAGTGCTTGATGCTGGAAACTAGAAGCTTGAAGCTGGAACCTCAATGTCAGGCGCCAGCTTCCAGTATCCAGCTTCCAGTCTATTCCGCTCAGTTGTCAGGGTACCAACGGTGTGCAGTACCTTAAATTCGAAAAAGCAGCTCTGTTGGTGACGTTAGCGAAGGGGGTACACCCGGTCCCATCTCGAACCCGGCAGTTAAGCCCTTCTGCGCCGATGGTAGTTGGGGCGCAAGCCTCTGCGAGAGTAGGTCATTGCCAACAGAGCTCTTTTTATTTAACTTTTCGCCGCGGCCGGACTGAACACCGGCCGCGGCTTTGCATTACGCCAGGTTCTGTGCTAGAATCTCTGCTGTTGATCTGGTGGAGATAGCGTTTGGTTCGCGATGGTTGAACAGCCTCCTTCTAAGGACTGAGGATTAAATAACTTGGACGAATCCTCTCTGCATTTGCCGGAGCAAATGGGTAAGTTATCAAGTCCTTAGCCCTAATAAGGCCGTTCCGGAAAAATAGATGTCCCACTATCGCCGGTTTCTCTGGGAATCTCAAGGGGTTCTGGGATGAGTATTTTTCTGGAACTAGCTAAGATATCACAGGCTGGCCAAGGGATGGTCCGGGTTATTGCGGGCCAGCCTTGGTCCTTTTTGTGTTAAGGCGTTGTCCGTTATCGACTTCGCATTATCGATCGGGGAAAGACGGACAACGCCAGAGGAATCGTGAGATGATGTCCGCGGAGTTATTTGCGAACGATTCCTAACGAGGTGGACATGCGACTGACGGCGGTTATCCTGGCGGCCGGCCAGGGCACGCGGATGAAATCGACGACACCCAAGGTGCTGCACCCATTGGCTGGCCAGCCGTTGGTCAGTTATGCGGTAGACACGGCGACCAGGGTGACCGGCGTGGCGCCGGTGCTGGTGGTGGGCCACGGCAGCGAGCGGGTGCGCGCGGCGCTGGGGGACCGCGCGCGTTATGTGATGCAAGCCGAGCAGTTGGGTACCGGCCATGCCGTTTTACAGGCGCGCGAGTTGTTGCTGGGCCAGGCGGACGCGGTGCTGGTGACCTACGCCGACATGCCATTGTTGACGGAGCAGACCTTGCGTCAGATGGTGGAGGCTCACAGCCGGTCGGCCAGCGCGCTGACGATTTTGACCGTGGTCAACGAGGACCCACACGGCTTCGGCCGGGTGGTGCGCGACGCGGCGGGCCGCGTGCAGGCGGTGGTGGAAGAAGCAGTCTGCACCCCCGAGCAACGCGCGATCCGCGAGCTGAACGCGGGGGTCTATTGCTTTGACGCGATCTGGTTGTGGGAAAACCTGCCCCGCGTGCCGCTCAGCCCCAAAGGGGAGTACTATCTGACCGACATGGTGGGGCTGGCGATCGCCCAGGGCCGGCCGGTGAACGCTGTGCTGTGCGCCGACGAGAGCGAGCTGCTGGGCATCAACACTCGCGTGCACCTGGCCGAGGCGGAGGCGGCGCTGCGTTCGCGCATCAACCGCTATTGGATGGAGGCCGGCGTGACGTTGCTGAACCCGGCCACCACCTGCATCGACGCGACCGTGACGATCGGGCAGGATACGACCATCTGGCCCAACACCTATCTCTTGGGGCGGACCGTGATCGGTTCCGGCTGTCGGATCGGTCCCGGCAGTATGGTCCAGGATTGCCAGATCGGTGACGACTGTGCGGTGACGCTGTCGGTGCTGGAGCACGCGGTGATGGAGGATGACTCGAACATCGGTCCGTTCGGTCATTTGCGCAAGGGCGCCAGGCTGTGCCGCGGCGCGCACATGGGCAATTTCGGCGAAATGAAGAGTTCTACGTTGGGACCGGGCAGCAAGATGGGGCATTTCAGCTATCTGGGCGATGCCCAGATCGGCGCGAACGTAAACATCGGCGCGGGGACCATCACCTGCAATTTCGATGGGGTGCACAAACACGCCACGGTGATCGAAGACGACGTGTTCATCGGCAGTGACTCGATGCTGGTCGCGCCGGTGCGCATTGGCCAGGGCGCGCGGACGGGCGCCGGGTCGGTGGTGACGCACGATGTGCCGGCCGGGGCCGTGGTCTATGGTGTGCCGGCGCGGGTGAAGCGACCGACCGGTGAGCAATAGCGGTCCCCCAGGGGGGATGACCGTCGACGGCAGGCTGGGGATCGGCAGGCGTTTTGGGTAGCGGTCGGTCGTCTGGGGTTGGGAGAAAAGTCTTGGACGTAGACAGTTGGATACTTGGCGGGCTGCTGCTGGTGGGTTTGGTCCTGGCAGCCTTTGCCGCCGCAGCGGAGATGGCGTTGGCGTCGGTCAGCCGGCTCCGGTTGCGGCAGAACCTGGGGGTCAAAAGGGCGCGGGCCCGGGCGGCCGAGGCGCTCTTGAGTGAGTCGGCGCGCTTCCTGGCGACCTTGATGGTGTTGAAGCTCACCGGGTTCGTGGTCGTCGCCGGCGCGGCCACGCTGCTTGTCCAGCGCTTGAGCGGCAGCCGGTGGGTCGTTTGGGGACTGGTGGCCACAATCTTGCTGCTGGTCGCCTCGCAGCTCTTGCCCCGCGCGTGGATCGTGGGCCGCCAGGAGCGGGTAGCCGTATGGTTGGCGCCGCTGGTCCAGTTTCTGGCAATCCTCCTCACGCCCGTTACCGCGTTGATGCGCCAGGTCGGCCACAATGCTATCCCCGACGGGACCGCCACCGAGAGTATCTTCCTCAGCGAAGATGGCTTGCGTTTCCTGCTCAACGTCACCGAAGAAGAGACATCCATCGAGGACGATGAGAAGGAGATGATCGCCTCGATCTTCGAGTTCGGCGAGACGTTAGTGCGCGAGGTGATGGTGCCGCGCATCGACGTGGTGGCCGTGCCGGTGGACATGCTCATGCGCGACGCGCTGGATATCATCCTCAAGGCCGGGCATTCGCGCATCCCCGTCTACAGCAACTCGATCGACAACATCCTGGGCATCCTGTATGCCAAGGACCTGTTGCGCTACCTGAGCGACGGTCGCACGGACGTGCCGTTGGGTAAGATCTTGCGCGCGGCGTACTTCATCCCCGAGTCGAAGAAGGTGGATGAGCTACTCCAGGAACTACAGCAGCGCAAGGTGCACATGGCGGTGGTGGTCGATGAGTACGGCGGCACGGCCGGACTGGTCACCATCGAGGACCTGCTCGAAGAGATCGTCGGTGAGATCCAGGACGAATACGACGTGGAGGAGCCGACCGTCGAGGCGGTGAGCGAGCACGAATACCTGTTCGACGCCCGGGTGGACCTGGATGAAGTCAACAAGCTGGTGGGCGTAGAGTTGCCGGCGGAGGGCGGTGATACACTGGGTGGTTTCATCTACAGCCAATTGGGCAAGGTGCCGGCTGTGGGTGACCGCATCGAGTTCGGGCGGGTGATGATCGAGGTGTTGTCGGTAGCAGGTCGGCGCATCAAGCAGGTACGCGCCACCGTTGCCCCCGCGGAGGGCTGGACAGCACCCGTGACGGAGGAGAGCGCCACCGGGGTTGGCCCGGCTTTTGTGGCGTTTTTGAGTCTGCTGCACTGAGCGAATCGGTAAATAGCAAATAGCAAACGGTGAATGGGGGAGTCTGTGACTGAGGCTGAGGTGCGAGAACTGGTCGCGGCGGCGATGACGGCGCAGCAACGAGCCTACGCGCCCTATTCAGGTTTTGCCGTGGGCGCGGCGTTGCGCGCCGCGGACGGGCAAACCTACACGGGCTGCAACGTTGAGAACGCGTCCTACGGGCTGAGCATCTGCGCCGAGCGCAACGCACTGTTCCACGCGATCGCGGCAGGTCAACGCGAGTTCGAGGCGGTCGCTGTGGTGACAGAAAACGGCGTGACCCCGTGCGGCGCGTGCCGGCAGGTGCTGGTCGAGTTCAACCCGCAGATGGCGGTCATTGTGGCCGATACGGCGGGCAATCGGCGGGTTTATAGTCTGGGCGACCTGTTGCTGGACGCGTTTGGGCCAGAGCACTTGGGTCGGACGAAAGACGCAAAACGCAAAACGTAGGGTGTGTCCATCTTGTTTATCTGTGAAAAGCCGCGTGTCAGCGCGGCTTTTGCGCGTATCTTCTCAATTTTTCGGGGAATCGCTCGCTGTGGCCGGTCTCCTGACCGAGCCACAGCCACCCCGGATTATGGCTGTCGCTTGAGAGGATACTTTTGCGCGTTGTTGGCTCCTGGAAGTTGATGGTTTGCCGCGCTGTGGCCAGGATGGTATAATCGCGGCCAGACCCTGGAGGGACACGTGACAGATCGAGCACTGAACGCGCGAGTGGCGGAAGTCCGGGAGCTGGCTGATGCCAAGGGATTCTCATCCGCGCCGGAACGTATCTGGGAGATGTTGGCCCTGATTCACACCGAGGTTTCCGAGGCCACCGATGCGTATAAGAAGGGCGAGTCGCTGGAGCACGTCGGCGAAGAACTGATCGACGCGGTGATCCGCATTTTTCATTTGCTCTCGGCGCTGGGGTTGGATGCCGACGCCCTGTTCGATGCCAAAATGGCGCAGAACTGGCAACGGCCGCACAAGTTCAATACGATGCGGGGGGGTTAGGCGTGGCAAGGTGACACGGTGTCACGGTGAAAGTCATCTGGTCACGAACCCCGCCCGTACTTTGCGGAGCTTGTCATTTCGACAGGACTGATCACATGGATCCCGAAACCGATCGCCGGCAACGCCTCTATCGCCTGTCGGCCATCGTGCTGAAGCGCCGTGACATGGGCGAGGCCGACCGCCTGTTGACGGTGCTGACGCGCAATCGGGGCAAGTTGACCCTGTTGGCCAAGGGGGTGCGCAAATCAGCCAGTCGCAAGGCCGGACACGTCGAGCCCTTCACGCACGTCGATTTGCTGGTGGCCAGGGGCAAGAGTCTGGATCTGATCACCCAGGCCGAGACCATCGCGGCGCACCGCCGGTTACGTGAGGATCTACTGCTCAGCACGTGGGGCTACTACGCCGCGGAGCTGGCCGACGCCTTCACCCAGGACGGTGATCCCAACGCGCTGCTGTTCGATCTGCTGCTGGAGACGTTGGGGCGGCTGGATCAGGGCGCCGAGCCCGCGCTGGCGGCGCGCTACTACGAGCTGCATCTGCTGTCGCTGGTCGGCTATCAGCCGCAGCTCTTCCGTTGCGTGCAATGTGGCGAGCTGTTGGAGCCGCAGACCAACTTCTTCAGCCTGGCGCGGGGCGGGGCGCTGTGCCCGAAGCACGGCGCGAACGAAACGGGCGCCGTGGTTTTGCCCTTGCCGGCGTTGAAGGTGCTGCGTTTCTTGCAGAGCCGGCCGTGGGAGCAGGTGGCCCAATTGCGGCTGAGCCCGGCCGTGGGCGGACAGGTCGAGAGCTTGCTGGCGCGCTACATCGTCTATCATCTGGAGCGCAATGTGCGGTCGGTGGCATTTCTTCGACGATTGCAGCAGGGGTTGGTCAGGGCTGCGAGATCGGACGCAGAGGGGCAGATTGCAAATGGCAAATGGCCAATACCCAATACCCAATACCCAATATCGGAGCACGTCAGGGGCATCATGCAAATTCGCGAATACCAACAATGGTTGCAGGCCTGGGACCGGGCGCGGGGGTGGGATCGGGTGGCGCCGGCCCACACGCTGATCCATGCGCTGGAAGAGCTGGGCGAGGTCGCCCGGCTGGTGTTGCAGTGGGAGGGCTACAAGGAAGCCGGTAGCCCGGAGCAACTGCACGCCGAGCTGGAAGAAGAGCTCTCGGACGTGTTTGTGTTTCTGTTCAAGCTGGCGTATCAGACCGGCGTGGATGTCGAGGCCGCGCTGGCCCGCGGCCAGGCGAAGGCCGACGGACGCCATTTTGACCTGGACAGGGCCGATGCCGAGTTGGCGCGTTATCACGCCCGCCAAGCGGAAGCGTTGGCGCAGATGTTGGGTGAGCAGTGAGAGGGAACGATGGCTCGAACTCCCCTGATAGCACGCTTACCTGGCGCCACCTATGCTGTTAGCAATACTGGGCCGTTGATTTCGGCCTTTCAGTCCGATAGTTTTCTGCTCTTGGGAAAGGTTTTCGCGGCAGTTTATGTTCAGACGGCCTGCGTTATCGAACTGGAGCGACATGGTTGGGGGCCGGAAATACAGGCGGCATCGTCCAAACTGGTTCAGGTGTCGTTGACAACTGGCGAAGAAGAGCGGGCGAAAGTCTTTGCTGAACGGATTGCCGAACAGGCTGGGTCCAGCGCCTCAGAGGCGGCAAAACACATGGGCGAGGCGCAAGCCATTGTCTTGGCGCTTCGCCCGGAATATTGTAACGACTTGCTCCTGCTGGACGAGTCAGCGGCGCGTGCTGTGGCGAAGGAAGCCGGGCTGAGACTATCCGGTTTCCCGGGTGCATTGTTGTTGGCAGTTCGAAGCGGATTGATCTTGGCAGAAGACTTGAGGACGCGGCTGGAGATTTGTCGCCAGCAGGGAACTCATTATGGAGCGGCGTTCATTCAACAAGTGTATGTCATGGCAAAGCAGGGTCGGAGGACAAAATGAGCATCAAATCGGCCCATGAACCGGAGGCTGAAGTCATGAGCGCGGCCGAAGTATGGGACGACGCGCAACAGATCGCGACTGTGTTGCGACAGAACTTACTCAGGGCCGAGCCGATCGTGAGACTGCCGATTCCATTTTCGGCTTTTCTGTTTGCATTGGATGGCTTAAGCCGCGATGAGCTGATGCTGTTGCGCCAACGGGTCGAAGAGCGGCTGGTAGCTTGATAATATTTGTGCAAAAGAAACGAGGAGTAGTCCTTCCTTTATCAGTGATTCCTCAATCCTGATTCACTTGGCTGGTATTGGTAGGCGGGCTTTGTTGAGGGAGTTTTACGGGGAGATCACGATTTCCTTGGCCGTTTGGCGGGAAGTCGTTGTCGAAGGGCGGGACAGAGGAGGACAAGATGGATAAAAAGACAGAGATTTCCGATGCTTTTCAGGAGGATGTACGCCGAGCTATAGAGATACTTAAAGCTGCGGGCTGCACTAACATTTTCCTTTTCGGCTCTCTTGCCAGACAGCGTGCCAGGTCTGGTTCTGATCTGGATTTCGCAGTCCGTGGGTGTTCCCCGGAAAACTTCTTCCACCTTTGGGGAAAGCTCTTTATGGCTCTTGAGCACACTGTTGACCTTGTGGATCTGGATAGCGTGGATCCCTTCGCTCGCTACCTTGAGCAGGAAGGAGGACTGGTTCAAATTGGCTGAGACAATGATTTCCAGGATCCGCTTTGAGATGAGGCAGATTGAGTGGCTGTTTGATTCGTATGCCGACCTTCTCGATCGCTGCCGGCAAGCCCCCCCGGACTTGGTGGAAATGACGGCGGCAGCTTCTGTTCTGCATGCCTTTTATAACGGTCTCGAGAACATCTTCTTGGCTGTCGCCAAGGAGCTCGACGGGACCGTTCCCGCGGGTTCGAGTTGGCATCGGGACCTTTTGGTGTTGATGTCACGAGATACGCCGCAGAGGCGTAGAGTGATCTCAGAGCAGACAGGAGAAAAGTTAGCCGCCTATCTGACCTTCAGGCACTTCTTCCGACATTCGTATTCGTTCTTCCTGGACTGGAGCAGGTTGGAAAAACTTGTGATTCCTTTATGGGAAGTGTGGGAGCAAACCAGACAGGACCTTGAGTC
>PHCA01000047.1:17100-17673 GCA_002842085.1 Chloroflexi bacterium HGW-Chloroflexi-1 | reverse complement strand
CCGGCAGCCAGCGGCGCGGCCGTCACCGCGGGCGCGCAGCCGCTCAGCAACAACGCACCGACCAGAGTCAACGCGGCCAATGCGAACATGCTCCCTGAACGACGGTTGAACATGGTAATCCCTCCTGTGAGATGTGAACCTTGAAGATCGAGCGTTGGCGAAGCTCAGCGCCACGCAACTGGCCCACAGACGCCAGCGCGATGCAGCAGGTTCCATGCGAGAGGACAAATTAGTGGAATTCGTGGAATTCGTGGCAAAAAAGCTCAGAGCGCAAGCCGTAATCTGCACCTCCCCCAACTCATAGATACGCCCTACGCCCAGCGGTGACAGCGGCGTCAGCGATCGGGACTTTGCCCGTCCGTCTTTGCATTACATTTCCCATTGTGCTACAATTTGCACTCGTAAGTAAGCGTTCAAAAATAACTTCGTACTTTCAGGCCGTTCTTCCGTGTAGTTCCACAGCGAAGCAACCAGGTTATTTTTGAACGCGACCTGAGTAGCTGTAAAGAAACAAGTCCTGCGCACAAGCGGGCTCGGTCAGGAGACCGGCCCGAGCACAGTGCGGAGTTATTT
>PHCA01000047.1:0-17058 GCA_002842085.1 Chloroflexi bacterium HGW-Chloroflexi-1 | reverse complement strand
ACCTGAGTAGCTGTAAAGAAACAAGTCCTGCGCACAAGCGGGCTCGGTCAGGAGACCGGCCCGAGCACAGTGCGGAGTTATTTTTGAACGCGACCTGAGGGCGGGCGATTAGGGCTAAGGAATGAGAATTAAATAACTTGCGCGATTAGCCCGCTGTCCACATCCCAGAACCTCCTGAGATTCCCAGAGAAACCGGCGATATTGGGACATTTATTTTTCTGGAACGGCCTAACCTGCCAGGTGCAGCTCGCTTATCCTGGTAAACCTGATAATCTGACCCATTCAGCGAGATCGTCTTCGATGCCCGCAGATGTGCAGCTCCAAGGAGGGTAAGCTGTGCTTTCACAGTACGCGTTTATCGGTGTCTTCGCAGTCGTCGCCTTCGCGTTGCCCGTCATTGGCCTGCTCCTGGCCTGGTTGCTCCGCCCCAAGAAACCCAATCCTGCCAAAAACGCCACCTACGAATGTGGTGTGGAAACGATCGGCGATACCTGGGTGCAGTTCAAGGCTCAGTATTTCCTGTACGCGCTGATCTTCGTGGTGTTCGACGTGGAAGCGGTGTTCATCTTCCCCTGGGCCGTCGCCTATGATCGTTTGGAGCTCTTTGCCCTCGTGGAAATGGTCCTCTTCGTGGCGATCCTGGTCGGGGGCTTGCTATATGCCTGGCGCAAGGGCGCGCTGGAGTGGCATTGATGATTTCGGATTGCCGATTGCCGATTGCGGATTTCATGGGGCCTGCGTAGTCCGCAATCCAAAATCCGCAATCCGCAATTGGGAGATGTCGTCATGGACTTCATACGAGATTTTTTTGTCAACCTCGCCAACGCGTGGACGACCTGGATCAGCGGTGGGCTGCCCCCGTGGGCGGTGACCGTGGTCAACTACCTGGTCGTGGGCATCATCCTGGTCCTGATGCCCGTGATCGCGACCCTCACGCTCACCTGGATGGAACGCAAGGTGATCGGCCGCATCCAGAACCGCATCGGCCCGAACCGGGTCGGCCCGTGGGGCATCTTCCAGGCCATCGCCGATGCCGTCAAGATGTTGATCAAGGAAGACATCATTCCCGACAACGCCGACCGGCCGGTGTTCAACCTGGCGCCGATTTTGATCGCAGCCGCGGCTGCCCTGCTATGGGCGGTGATCCCGTTCGGGCGGGGGATGATCGGCCAGGATCTCAACATCGGTGCGCTCTACCTTATCGCCATTGGTTCCATCAGCACCGTGGCGGTGTTGATGGCCGGGTGGTCCTCCAACAACAAGTTCGCGTTGGTCGGCGCGTTCCGTGTCGTGGCGCAGCTCCTCAGCTACGAAGTGCCGATGGTGCTCTCCATCGCCGCGGTGGTGCTGCTGGCCGGCTCGATGAAGATGGGCCAGATCGTGGAAGGGCAGGTCGTGCCGTTCGGGCTCGTGCTGCCGCTGGCGCTCATCATCTATCTGCTGGCCGCCATTGCCGAAACCGGCCGCGCCCCCTTCGACCTGCTGGAGGCCGACTCGGAGATCGTGGCCGGCTACTTCATCGAGTACAGCGGCCTGAAATTCGGCTGGTTCTACATCGCCGAGTATAGCAACTTGATGGCGGTTTCGGCCATCGCCACGACCCTCTTCCTGGGCGGCTGGCGCGGGCCGGGGGTGGCGGCCGTGCCGGCGCTTGGCCCGTTCTACTTCGCTGCCAAGACGCTCGTCGTCATCTTTGTGCTGATGTGGATTCGCGGCACCTGGCCGCGCTTCCGCATCGACCAGATGCTCGCGTTCGCCTGGAAGGCGCTGGTGCCGGCGTCGCTGGCGAACCTGCTGTGGATCGCGGTGATGCTGAAGCTGCCCGTGCCGCCGGGAGTGCAGTGGGCGCTGATGCTCGCCGGCAACATCGGCATTTTGGCGGTCACGTTGGGCCTGCTGGGGCAGGCGGCGCAACGGCACGCGGAGCGACAGGGGTTGGTGGGGGCGTAGGTCTCAGGTATTCTGTTGCACATGGTTGTGTTCCCCCGTTCGGTGCGAGATATTTTTGATTGAATGACAGATAACCGCTCTCGAACTGTAGGAGGCAGAAACGATGCGCAGGCAACTGATCGTATCCAACTCGAAAGTGATGATGGGCAAACCGATCATCGTCGGCACACGCATCACTGTCGAACTGATCCTGGAGAAGCTTGCCGCCGGTGAAACGGCTGAACAGATCCTCGATGCTCATCCCCGCTTGACTCGTGAGGCGATTCAAGCGGCGCTAGCATTTGCGCGCGAGGCTCTGCGGGCCGATGTGGTTTATCCGTTGGCTGAGGCTGTGGCATGAACTTCGTGGTTGACGAGAGCGTTGACCGCCAGATCGTTGACCGTCTGCGGCACGAAGGCTATCGTGTATGGTACGTTACTGAGATGGAGCCTGGGATCACCGACGACGCGGTGTTAGACGCTGCAAACCACGAGGCGGCGCTATTGCTGACAGCGGATAAAGACTTTGGTGAGATGGTATTTCGCCAAAATCGTCTGGCGGGCGGCATCGTCCTCATCAGGCTAGCAGGGTTATCGTCCACTCGAAAAGCCAACCTGGTCGCCATTGCGATCAACCAACACATCGTGGAGTTGCCGCACGCCTTTGCCGTAATCGAGCCGGGATCATTTCGCATCCGCCGGCTGGGCAAGTGACTCATCAGGGCCTAACCAGTTAAATCCTTGCACGACAGACAAGAATCTACTGATGGCATTTGCCTGGTTGGCTCTGGCTTGTAAGCGCAGCGGCCTTGTCCAGGTTAGGAACAGGAAAACCGATATGCAACCAGTCATCTTTGCTCTTCTTGCCCTGATCACCCTGGGCGCGGCGATCATGGTCGTCACGACGCGTAACCTGCTGCGCGCCGCGCTGTGGCTGATTTTGGCCTTCTTCGGCATCGCCGGCATCTTCATCCTGCTGAACGCCGAATTCCTGGCCGTGGCGCAAATCCTGATCTACGTCGGCGCGATCGCCACGTTGATCATCTTCGCCATCATGCTGACGCACAATGTGATGGATCCCACCCAGCCGCGCTTCGACGAGCAGTGGGGCGTGGTCGGCGGGTTCGCGGCGCTGCTCTTTGTGGCGCTGGCGGCCATCGTTACCCGCGTGGCGTGGCCCGTGGCCGCGGGCGAAGTGCCGGCGGACGCCATCCAACGCCTGGGCGCCCACGCACCCCGCACCCCGGAGCACAAAGAATGGTTCCACTGACCTGGTACTTAGTCCTCGCCGCCGGCCTCTTCTGCATCGGTGTGTTCGGCGCGCTGGCGCGCAAGAATGCGGTCGGCGTGCTGATGGGCGTCGAGCTGATGCTCAACGCCGTGAACATCAACCTGGTTGCTTTCTGGCGGCATACCGCGGTGAGCGGGATGACCGGCCAGCTTTTCGCCATTTTCGTCATCACCGTTGCCGCGGCCGAAGCCGCCGTGGGCCTGGCGTTGTTCATCGCGATCTATCGCCAGCGCCGCACGGTGAATGTCGAAGAGATCGACACGATGAAGGGATAGCAAACTGCAAACTGCAAATCGCAAGCGTCCAGTGTCATTTGCCATTTGCCATTTGCTATTTGCCATTTGCTGAGGACTTCCCATGCACGAAACATCAGTCGCTGTACCTGCAATCTTCAACCTCGTTCCTATCCTGCCGTTTCTGCCGTTGGCAGCCTTCGTCCTGATCGTGCTATGGGCCAATCGGGACAAGAAGCTCAGTGCGGGCCTGGCCATCGGCGGTGTCGGTCTCTCCTGGGTTCTCGGGTGGGCGGTCGCGTTCACGACGTTCGGGATCGAGGGTTTCGGTGAGCCGGTCCGCATGTTCCGGGATTGGCTGCCGACCGGGCGGACCTGGCAGGCATTCGGTTTTGCGGTGGATCCACTGGCCGCAGCCATGTTGATCATGGTGCCATTCGTCTGCTTCCTGATCTTCGTCTACTCGGTGGGTTACATGGGGGTGGGCAAGCCGGAGAGCGACCACGACGAGCGGGGGGCGCCAGCCGAACCGGGCCACGTGGACCGGCTGGCCAGCCGCTTCTTCGCCTACATCGCGCTCTTCGCCACCGGCATGATCGGCCTGATCCTGGCCGACAACCTGATCATGCTGCTGATCTTCTGGGAGATCATGGGGCTCTGTTCCTACCTGCTGATCGGTTTCTGGTTCGCCCGCAAGTACGACGACCCCAAACAGATCACGCCCAAAGAGGCCGGGCTGAAGGCGTTTCTGACCACCCGCATCGGTGACACGGTGATGCTGGCCGGCATCTTCTTGCTCTACGCCCAGACGCAATCGCTCTCTTTCGCCGACATCTTCAAGCCAGAGACGCTGGAGCGCCTGGCGACGACCACGGTCAACCTGCCTCTGATCGGGGCGACGCCGTGGGCTACGCTGATCGGCATCCTGATCTTCTGCGGCGCCATCGGCAAGAGCGCCCAGTTCCCGCTCCACGTCTGGTTGCCCGACGCCATGGAAGGCCCGACCCCGGTCTCCGCGCTGATCCACGCGGCGACCATGGTCTCGGCGGGCGTTTACCTGGCCATCCGCACCTTCCCGCTGATGCAGGCCGTGCCACACGGCCCGGCGATGCAGTTCATGGCGTTTATCGGCGCCTTCACGGCGTTGTTCGCCGCCACCATCGCGGTGGCCCAAAACGACATCAAGCGGGTGCTGGCCTATTCGACTATCTCTCAGCTCGGCTACATGTTCGCCGCGCTGGGCATCGGCGCCTACGTGGCCGCCACCTTCCACCTGCTGACCCACGCCTTCTTCAAGGCGCTCCTCTTCCTCGGCTCCGGCAGTGTGATTCATGGCATGGAGCATGGACATCACGCAGGGATGGGACAACAGGTATTAGGTATCAGGTATTCGGATACCGGAGACCAATACCCAATACCCAATACCCACGCCTTCGATCCCCAAGACATGCGCAACATGGGCGGCCTCTTTCGCCGGATGCCGCGCACAGCCTGGACCTTCATCATCGGCGGGCTGGCGCTGAGCGGGTTCCCGATCGTGACGGCCGGCTTCTGGAGCAAGGACGAAATCCTCTCCGATGCGTTCAACGGCCACACGGTCGTCTTCATCACCCTGGCGCTGGCCGCGTTGCTGACCGCCTTCTACACCGCGCGCCAGATCGTGATGACCTTCTTCGGGGCGCCACGCACCGCGGCCGCGGAGCACGCCAGCGAGCACGACAGCATCTTCGCCTGGATGACAGTCCCGCTGATGGCGCTGGCGGTCTTCGCAGTGGCGGGCGGCTGGGTCGGCATCCCGCGGGAGTTTCCGGTGCTGGGCGCGCTGTCCACCAACCCGTTCCACCACTACATTGAGGGCCTGGCCGAGGCGTTGGAGATCCACGTCGAGGAGCTGCCGTTCAACAGCGTGCCGCTGCTGACCTCGCTGGTGGTGGCGCTCGGCGGTCTGACGCTGGGCTGGCTGGTCTACCGGAAATTTGGCGTAGGGGCAGGTCTTGCACCTGCCCATGAGGGCGACCGCGAGGGATCGCCCCTACAGATCCCGGATCCGCTGGCGCGGCCGTTGGGCGGACTCTACACGGTGCTGCGCAACAAATATTACTTCGACGAGATCTACCATGCCGTCTTCATCCGACCCGTGCAACGGCTGGCCACCTGGCTCTACCGGGTTGACGACCTCTGGGTGATCGATCCGCTCGTGGACGGGGTGGGCAAGCTCTGGCGCGGGATTTCCGAGGTGGGCCAGTGGCTCGACACGCACATCGTGGACGGCGCGGTGAACGGCCTCGCCGCGGTGATCGGCTGGTGCGGCGGCTTCGTCCGGGTGATCCAGACCGGCAAGGCGCAGAATTACCTGCTGGTGGGGCTGGTGACGGTGTCGGTGTTGTTGGGGGCGTTTTTGTTGCTGCCGAAGTGATGAGGTGAGTGAACATGACAACGGTTCAAGTTCAGGCGCAGGTCTCCCCGAACGAATTGCTCAGCGCCGTGGGCCAACTGAATCTGCCGGATCTGGAGCGTTTCGTATCGGAGGTAATTGCCTTACGCGCACAGCGCAAGGCGCCCAGTCTATCGCGCGCGGAATCCGAATTGTTGTTGAAAATCAACCAGGGTGTATCGCCTGACCTTCAGAGGCGCTACCATGAGTTAATCGCCAAGCGACGGGCGGAGACTCTATCGGAAGATGAGTACAGCGAATTACTGCGGCTGACCGATCAGGTAGAAGCGATCGAAGTCCAACGGGTCGAGTACCTGGCCGAGTTGGCGCGGCTGCGCAAGAAGTCGTTGACCGACGTGATGAAGGATCTGGGGATTCGAGCGCCTGCGTATGCCTGAAAAGCGCGTTTCGGCTCGACAAAGACGGATGGTCATCGAGCGTGCGCGCGATTGCTGCGAGTACTGTCGCAGCCAGGCGCAGTTCGCCGTCGAGTCATTCTCCGTCGAGCATATCATTCCCGTTATTCGCGGTGGCAAGACTGAATTGGATAACCTGGCGCTATCCTGCCAGGGGTGTAACAATCACAAGTATACGAAGATCGAGGGCCGTGATCCGGCGACCGGCGACGTGGCGCCGCTGTACCACCCACGGCGCCAACCGTGGCAAGAACACTTCGCCTGGAACGATGACTTTACGCTGATTATCGGCTTGACAGCCACAGGGCGTGCAACCGTCGCGGCGCTGCAACTGAACAGGGAGAATCTGGTGCGGTTACGATGGGTGCTCTATGCGATGGGTCAGCACCCGCCAGCGGAAGTGGACGAAGGAGAGCGGCCACAAAAATGGCAATAGTGAGGGGGTAGATTGGTAGATTGGTAAATTGGTAGATTGGTAAATTGGTAGATTGGTGGGTTGGTTGGCTGAGGGTGAACGATGACCGTGCAGCAGATTTCGATTAATATTCCAGAAAGGGTATTGCTGGCCGAGAAGACCGCTGCGGCGTCGTTCGCTCGCGAGATCCGTATGTTGGCCGCCGTCAAGTTGTATGAGTCAGGTCGTCTTTCGTCCGGTCGGGCAGCCGAACTTGCGGGCGTGCCGCGCGTCGAGTTCTTGCTATCGCTGGAGCGTTATAAGGTCTTTCCGCTCGAAGCTGAGCTGCGCGACCTGGAGCGTGCTCATGCCGGAAGCGATCAGTAACACATCTCCGCTGGGCATAATCATGTATCCGACCAGAATACGTGTCACCTGAGTTGTGGGAGGCAGCATGAGGTGGGAAGAGATTCGTCAGCGCTATCCTGATCAGTGGCTCTTGGTCGAAGCGATCAAGGCGTATTCCGAGGCGGGCAAGCGCATCGTTGAGCAACTCTCGATCGTGAGCGAGTTTCCTGATTCGGTAACGGCGATGCAGGATTATGCCCAACTGCACCGGGAAGCACCGGAGCGAGAGTTGTATGTGCTCCATACCAGTCGCGAAACTCTGGACATCACTGAACGGACATGGTTGGGTATTCGGAGCAATTCCCAACTGCCGAGGAAGGGAAATGCCTGATTGGCCCAGTATTATTGCCTCGACGAATCCGGCGATCCTGCGGTAAGTGACTCGGCAAGCTCATCCAGTCACTTTACATTAGCAATGGTACAGTTGGCCGAACGTGCGCCCATAGCTCAGTTGGCGGCTGTGCGAAAGGTGTTCCATCTTTCGCCAACCTTTGAGTTCAAGTATCACACGACAACACCCGAGCAGAAGCGCGGTTTCTTTGAAACCATTCAACCGTTCCCGTTTCGAGTCCGCGTGGCGGTAATTGACAAGTTGGCCCTGGCGAAGCGATTCGCCGCTATGAGTGGGCAGGACTTCGCCATCGAGTTCATCATAGGCTTGACACTGAGGGCTTCAGATCTGGACATCGCCAACGACATTCTTGTTGTGGATGGCGCAACCCTGGCCTTTCTTCGAGCGTTGCGCGTCAAGCTGTCCGAAGAATGCCGCAAGACGGGAAGGGTTCGGCCGTTTCGGAAAATCATCAGCGGCGACTCAAGCCGTGACGACGGGCTTCAGTTAGCTGACATGATCGCTGGAGCAGCTCGACATCATGCGATGGGGGTCGAGAGCAGGTATTACAAGAGGTTTGCGAGCAAGATCGTGGATTGGTGGGAAATCTCTGCGAGAGGGCAATAAAACACCCCCGACTATCCTCTGTACGAGGAAGACAGCCTCGCCTGGCTACCTTATCATCGGGGGCGGGTAAACCGGTCGAACCGGTTTATTAGTAGCCACATTGTACATCAGAATGGCGTGTGTGTCAATAGAGATTCAACGAACAAAAACACCCCCGACTATCCTCTCGTAGAGGAAGGCAGCCACATTTGGCTACCTTGTCGCCGGGGGCGGGTAAACCGGTCGAACCGGTTTATTGATTGGCTCTATTGTACACCGAAACGGTGGGCGTGCCAATCAGGAATTTGTCGGTTCTATCGGCGGGGGGGGGGAGTACAGGGTTACGCATGGGCTCGGAGGGCCTGGAGCGCGAAGGCAGCGAAGAATGCGAAGCGCGAAGTCCCCGCGGTGTGCGCCCATCTTCCTGCCGAGGGACGGTTGGCCACAGCCAGGGTGTCACGACACTCGGGTTGATATGCTGGCGCCGAACCTTCGTGGGCTTCGCGCTTCGTGCACTTCGCGGCGTTTCGCGGCTTCGTGATCCAAACAGTTTGGGCTGAACAAGGTATGGTTTGGGCGTGTGCCCGAGAAGGAGTAAACGATGTTTACCAGCAATCTCACTCATATCAATCGGCGAGGCATATCCTTCTTGACGATGCTGACCTTGTTACTCATGCCGTTGCTGTCCCAATCGAATTTGAGCGTGCGCGCCGCCCCTGCCTACACCGAGGTCGGCGGGCCGATCATGTCCGATACCACCTGGACGCTGACGAACAGCCCCTACATCGTCGTTGCGAACGTAGAGGTGTGGCAGGGCGTGACGCTGACTGTCCAACCGGGTGTGGTGGTCAAGTTCAACAAGGACAAGTTGCTGCAGGTGAATGGGGCCCTCATCGCACGGGGCACCGCCGTCAGTCCGATCACCTTCACCTCCAACCAGGCCAGCCCTACAAAGGGGGATTGGAAGAACATCGAGTTCAGCGATGGCAGTGTGGACGCCACGTTTGATGGCGCAGGGAATTACACCGGCGGGAGTATCCTGGAGTATTGTGTGGTGGAGTATGGGGGGAGTGGTGTCAGTGGCGCTGCCGAAACCGATCAGGCATCGCCTCTCATTGACCACTGCGCGGTGCGAAATAACCAGAGTAGCGGGATACGCGGAAACGGCTTCCTCGGCCCCTCAATGGTCATTCGCAACAACACCGTCAGCGGCAACTCGGCCAGCGGTGCCGGCGGCGGTATCTATGTTACCTACAGCACAGTGACGGGCAACATCGTCAGCGGCAACTCGGCCGGCAGCAGCGGCGGCATCTATGCCAGCCTTAGCTCGGTCATAAGCAACACCATCACAGCCAATAGGGGCTTGGGAGTGTATTTCAACGGCTCGAATGACTTTCTCTACAACACCATTGTCGGCAACATCGCACCGACAGGCACCATCGGCGGGGTAGCCATAAGGGGCACACCACAGTTCCACCATAACAACCTCTACGGCAACTCTAACTGGGACGTAGGGGTTATGTCCCCTCCAGACATCAACATCAGCGGCACGCACAACTATTGGGGGACCGTCGCCACGGAGGTCATCCTGGCGCACGTCTACGATTGGTACGACGACTCCAGCCGGGGGCGGCTGCTCTTTATCCCTTATATCCAAGACCCTGATCCCAATGCGCCGGTGCCGCCGCCGTGGAACTTACGGGCCAACTTCGCGGGCGGTTCGGTCAGCCTGTCCTGGGACGCCATCCCCAGCACGACCACCGGCTATGGCTACAAGGTCTACTACGACACCGATACCTCCGGCCCGCCCTATCATGGCGCCGGCGCGGCCCAGGGCGATTCGCCCATCGACGTAGGCAATGCCACCCAGTTCACGTTGTCTGGGCTGGGTGGCGGAGGCATTTACACTGCCGTCACCGCCTACGACACGCAAGGCCGCGAGAGCTGGTACTCGAACGAGGTCATGAGTCTGTGGCGGGTCTATCTGCCGGCTGTATTGAAGAAATAGGAAGCTAGCGCTACAAACGCTGGGTTGAGAGCGACAGGGTGGAACAGGGTTTGATGAGTCAACGCGGAAATCGCTTCGGGGGTATAGATATGGAATTGACAGTCTCGACTCCGTTTCAACAGGCTCTCGATGCTGTAGAGAGGCTTCCCGCCGAAGACCAGGAGACGCTGGTTGACATCATACGGCGACGGCTGATCGAGCAACGCCGCGCCGAGATCGCGCGCAATGCCCAGGCCACCCTCCAGGCATTCCGGGAGGGACGGGCAAGCTGCGGCACCGTGGATGATCTGCGGCGCGATTTGCTGGGTAAGCCATGAGATGTCTGGCTTGGGAGACGAGTTTCGGCGGGCGTTCTACTGTGCGCTTGCTTTGCCCGTGTTTATGAACGATAATGGCTTCGACAGGAGAGAATGGAGAGAAGCAGGCCGGAGGTGAACCATGAACTTGCGACAAATCTTAGCCGATATCCACGCCCTCGAAGAAGACATGCTGATCTTCGAATGGAAGTACGGCATCCGGTCGGAAACCCTTTACGCAGCCTACGTGAGCGGCGAAGAACCGGAAGACGACCGCTGGGTGTTGGATTTTGGGGAATGGGCCAGCGTTTACCGCACCTGGCTTGCCCGCCAAGCTGAATACCGCAATGAAGTCCAGCGGCTGCAGCGACAACAGTCGCGTACGCCTAGCCTGGCAGGATTGGTTCGCGTCGCCGTATGAACAACCCACTGCGCACGCCAGAGGACTACGAACTGTTCCTGTATACGCTCGTAGATCAGTTCCCATCGGTTCGCCGTTCGACCGTGACTTTCGCTCGACGGGGCAGCGCTCTGGCGCGGGTTGCCGGTGAGCTACGTTTCGATCACGGAATCCGGCTGGTCGTCCGCGAGCGTGTCTTGTACCATCGTCTGCCGGCCGTTATTGACGAGTACGGCTACGAGGTCTGGCGTGATGAGGAGGAATTGTACTGGTACGATCCGCAGCCGCATCCCGATGATCCGGCTTTGCGGAGCACGCATCCTCATCACAAGCATGTACCGCCGGACATCAAGCATAACCGACTTCCTGCGCCTGAAATGAGCTTTATTCGTCCCAATCTACCTGCTCTTATTCAAGAAATTGAGGCGCTCATCGCTCAGGTCGAACAAGAAACGTCAAAGTGATCCCGCTGATTCGCTCTTTCGTTGATTCCCATCCGAGAGGCTTTTCATGACCAACTCGCTCTTAACCATCATCACCTTCGTTCCCTTGCTAGGCGCCATCCTCACCTTGCTCCCTTGGGGCAGGTGGCTGAGCCTGGACAAAGCCCGCGAGGAACGCCTGATCAAGAACGGCGCCATCGCCATCAGCCTGATCCCGCTGGGGCTGGCGATCGGCCTCTGGTTCGGCTACAACCAGGGGGCCGGCGGGTTCCAGTTCGAGATCAACGTGCCGTGGATCGCCGCGATCAACATCAACTACCACATGGGCGTGGACGGGCTGAGCATTCCGCTGATCTTCCTGACCACCTTCCTGACCACGTTGGGGCTGTGGTACTCGGCGCGGACGATCAAGACGCGGGTGCGGGAATTCTTCTTCCTGTTCCTGCTCCTGGAAATGGGCATGACCGGCGTTTTCGTCTCGCTGGATCTGGTCTTGTTCTACGTGTTCTGGGAGGTGGGCCTGGTGCCGATGTATTTCCTGATCGGCATCTGGGGGCAACCCAAGGACCGGCCGCAGTATTCCGCCATCAAGTTCTTCCTCTACACCCTGGCCGGGTCGGTCTTCATGCTGCTGGCGATCCTGGCCATTTATTTCTCGACGGGCACCGCCGGTGCGCCAGGCACGTTCGACATCGTCGAGGCGGCCCGGGTCAAGCCGTTTGCCGGGAACGTCCTGCTCTCCGGGCTGGCGTTCTGGGCCTTCTTCGTGGCCTTTGCCATCAAAGTGCCGAGCTGGCCCTTCCACACCTGGTTGCCCGACGCCCATACCGCGGCCCCCACGGCCGGCTCGGTGATCCTGGCCGGCGTCCTGCTGAAGCTCGGCGCGTACGGCATCCTGCGCATCCTCCTGCCGATCTTCCCCGAGGCGTTCCAGCGTTACGCGTTGATCGTCGTCGCCCTGGGCGTGATCTCCATCGTCTATGGCGCGCTGGTCTCGATGGCCCAGTGGGATCTCAAGCGGCTGATCGCCTACTCGTCGGTGAGCCACATGGGCTACGTGCTGCTCGGCGTGGGCGCGGCGGCCTTCGCCATCGGCACGCCGAAATGGGTGGACGCCAGCGCCATGGCCCTCGATGGCGCCGCGCTCCAGATGTTCAACCACGGCATCAGCACCGGCGCCTTGTTCTTCCTGGTCGGCGTGATCTACGAGCGGGCGCACCTGCGCGACCTGAAGATGTTCGGCGGGTTCTCCAACAAGATGCCCTATTACTACGGCCTCTTTGCGGTCACGGCCTTCACCTCGTTGGGGCTGCCCGGCCTGGCCGGTTTCTGGAGCGAGCTGTTCGTCTTCCGGGGCGCGTTCGAGATCGTCAAGATCTGGGCCGTGATCGGCGTGCTCGGCATCGTGCTGACCGCGGCCTACATCCTGTGGAAGATCGTGCAGTACACGTTCCTGGGTGAGTACGACCCGCACAAAATCGGCCACTGGACCGACGTGACGACCGGCGCCGAAGAGCATGAGCCGCGCGACGTGGCGTTGTTCGAGAAGGTGACCCTGTGGCCGTTGGTGGCGTTCATGATCTTCTTCGGCGTCTACCCGGCGCCAATCTTGAACTTCTTCAACTCGACGTTTGTGGGGTTGATGAAGCTGGAAGCTAGAAGCTGGAAGCTAGAAGCTGGAAGCTAGAAGCTGGAAGCTGGCTCATATCCAGTATCCAGTATCCAGTATCCAGTTTCAGGAGGGCAAAGCCTTGAACCTGACTGATTTAACTTATCTCCTACCGGAGCTTATCCTGCTGCTGGCGGCGACGGCTGTGTTCCTGCTCGACCTGCTTTGGCTCAAACGGCCAGGCGCCGAGGGCAAGAGAGCATTGCTGCCCTACGTGGCGCTGGTCGGCCTGGGGCTGGCAGCGCTGGGGTTGATCCCCAGCCTGGGCGGCGTGCGGCAGGTGGCGACGATGCTGGCTGCCGATCCGTTCGCGGTGTTCTTCAAGGCGTTGGCCATCATCGGCGTGGCGGTCGTGATCCTGACGGCCATCCCCTACCTGCGCGGCCGCACGCCCTATCGCGGCGAGTTCTACGCGCTGCTGCTGGCCGTGACCCTGGCCGTCTGCCTGGCGGTCGGCGCGACCAACCTGGTGTTGATCTACCTGGGCATGGAGTTCCTCAGCATCACCAGCTATGTCCTGGTCGGTTTTCTCCGCCATGACTGCAAGTCGGGCGAGGCTGCGCTCAAATACTTCCTGTACGGCGCGACCGCGTCGGCCGTGATGCTGTACGGCATGTCGTTGCTCTATGGCGCAACCGGCACGACCGACCTGGGCGGGATCGCCGCGGCGTTTGCGAGCGCCCCCCAGGGCGCCGGCGCCGGACTGGCCTGGCTGGGCACGCCCGCGATCATCCTGCTGTTGGCCGGGTTCGGGTTCAAGGCCAGCCTGGTACCGTTCCACCAATGGGCGCCGGACACCTACGAGGGCGCGCCGACCCCTGTCACGGCTTTCCTCTCCACCGTGTCCAAGGCGACCGGCTTTGCCGTCCTGATCCGGGTGTTCATGGTCGTGTTGGCCGCGATGCAGTATCAGTGGACGGCCTTGCTGATTGCCGTCTCTATCGTCACGATGACCCTGGGCAACCTGACCGCGCTGCGCCAGACCAACATCAAGCGCTTGCTGGCGTACTCGTCCATCGCGCAGGCCGGCTACATTCTGATCGGCGTGGCAGCTGTTTGGATGAGCGGGGCGACCTTCACCGGCCTGAACGGCGTGCTGATCTACCTGTTCGCCTACCTGTTCACCAACGTCGGCGCGTTTGCCGTGGTCACGGCTGTCGAGTCCGCCACCGGCGCCACCGAGGTGAAAGACTACGCCGGGCTGGTGACACGCTCCCCCTGGCTGGCCGGGCTGCTGTTTGTCTTCCTGATCTCCCTGGCCGGCATCCCGCCCACGGGTGGTTTCATGGGGAAGTTCTTCGTCTTCGGCGCGGCCGTCCAGCAGCGTCTGTGGGTGCTGGTGGCTATCGCCGCGGTGAACAGTGTGATCGCCGCGTTCTACTACTTGAACGTGGTGCGCTACATGTTCTTCACACCCGCCGAAGAAGGCGCTGAGCCGATCGGCGTGGCCTGGCCGCTGCGGGGCGCACTGCTGGTGACCGCCGTACTGACGCTGTTGCTGGGCCTGGCTCCGGGGCCGCTGATCACCTGGGCGACGCACTCGGTGCAACTGCTGGCGCTGAGGTGAGGCGCGCATGTAGGCCGATCTTCTGATTGGGTGCATGACGTGCTGACGTGAGCATCCCTTGTACAGAACTAACTCACTGGGCTACACCCTTTTGATTGCGCACCCGGGAGGTGTATGTGACAGAGAATCATCAAGGCCGGCGTCATCATCGTGCAGAGCCTCGATGGCGCATATTCCTGCGCCAGTATCGCTTTGAGCTCATCTGGCTGAGCGTTGTCGCGCTCGGCGTTTTCCTGATTCTGGAGCGGATGAACATCCGGGTCACCCTGTTTCGTTGGGTGCGAGATGGGATCAGCGCCGCGGTGCACGCGATCGAGCACGTCGACAACGTCATCCTGGCCTTTGTCCGGAACACCACCCTGTCGGACGCGATCGGTTATGTCCTGATCCTGGGCGCGCTTGTGGCGATCGCGTGGCGGACGCGCTGGCGATTGATGCGCACCCCCTCGTGGACGACGATCCGGTGCCCGCAGTGCGACAGTGAGATCCACCGGGTGCATCGCCGGGTGCGGGACCGGTTCGTGGGCCTGCTCATACCGGTGAATCGCTATCGCTGCACCAACCGGGAGTGTCGCTGGACGGGCTTGCGCGTGACAGTGCCCTCTCGACGGCGGGGACATCCGGCCACGGCGCCGAAATAGCGCCCGTTTCCCCAATGCAACTGATCCAGCTTTTGGCGGCCGTGCCGGATGTCAGGGTAGTTTTTCATGCCGGGCTTTTTTTCATGCCGGGCTTGCCACCTCGGCGGAGCAACAAGGTGGCTCGGTCACAGACCGGCCACAGCACTCGAGGGAGGCGGCCGTGCCGGATGTCAGGGCGCATGTCGGTGATCCTGATGTCACGATCACCCGCATCACCGCCGATTCGCGCCAGGTCATTCCGGGCGCGTTGTTCGTCGCCTATCGCGGCGTGGGCGTCGATGGCCATCACTTCATCCCCGATGCGCTGGCGCGGGGTGCGGCCGCAGTGGTGGGGGAGCAGGACCCGCCGGGTTTGTTGTCCGTGCCCTACGTCCAGGTCGGCGATGGCCGCGCGGCACTGGCCTGGTTGAGCGCGGCCTGGCATGATCACCCCAGCCGGAGCATGGCGCTGGTCGGCATCACCGGCACCGACGGCAAGACCACCACCGCCAACCTGCTCTTCAGCATCTTGCAGGCTGCCGGTCGCCGCGCCGGGCTGATCAGCACGGTCAACGCGGTGATCGGCGACCGGATCTACGATACCGGGCTACACACCACCACCCCCGACGCGCCGGACGTGCAGCGCTATCTGGCGCAGATGCGCGATGCCGGGGTCGAGGTCGCGGTGCTGGAGACCACGTCGCACGGGCTGGCGCAGGGTCGCGTGACCGGCTGCCTGTTCGACGTGGCGGTCGTCACCAACATCACTCACGAACACCTGGACTTTCACGGCTCCTACGAGGCGTACCGGGACGCCAAGGCGTTGCTGTTCCGATCGCTGATGACTGGCCCCCACAAACCGGGTTTCTCCGAGAAACCCGGTTTGTGGGGGCTGCCCAAAACCGCCGTCCTGAACCGCGACGACAGCTCTTTTGAGTTCCTGGCCGCGATCCCGGCCGAGCGGGTGATTACATACGGGATCACAAATGGCAAGTGGCAAAGGGCAAAGGGCAAAGGGCAAGGGGCAAGGGGCAAGGGGCAAGGGGTAGACGATAAGTTGTCGCAACAGAGCCGTGACATGCTGACGCTCACCGCGTCAGAGATCCGCCACACGCCCGCCGGCGCCACATTTGACATCGAAGTCATCGCTTCCCCCAATACCCAATACCCAATACCCAATACCCAATACATACCCAATACCCAATCCCTGATCCCCAACATCCAATCTCCCCTCGTCGGCGACTACAACGTCTCCAACATCCTGGCCGCGGCCGGGGCCGCGCTGGCGTTGGGGATCGAGGTTGCAGATATCCAGCAGGGTGTGCGGGCCGTGACCGCGGTGCCGGGGCGGATGGAACGGATCGACCGCGGGCAAGCATTTGTCGCGTTGGTGGACTTCGCCCACACGCCCAATGCGCTGGCCAACGCGCTGGCGGCCGCACGCACGCTGGTGGGTCCGGCCGGCCGGGTGATTGTGGTGTTCGGCAGCGCGGGGCTGCGCGATCGCCTGAAACGGCGCATGATGGGGGAGACCGCGGCGCGGCTGGCGGATTTTGCCGTCATCACGGCCGAGGACCCGCGCACCGAGGACCTGGCGGCCATCCTGGCGGAGATCGCCGAGGCCTGTGCGGCGGCCGGCCGGGTGGAGGGGCGTGATTTCGTTCGCATCCCCGATCGGCAACGCGCCATCACTCACGCCGTGGGGTTGGCCCGGCCCGGCGACGTCGTGATCGTCTGCGGCAAGGGCCACGAGCAGTCCATGTGTTTCGGGGACGTCGAGTATCCGTGGCGCGATCAGGCCGCGCTCGGTTGGGCGTTGGAGGGGCTGCGCGGGGGTGTTTTGCCCCCCCCGCCGTTCGTCCTGCCCACGTGGACGTGACACAGTGGCAACGGATTGAAGCGGATAAACGAATGGCCTGATTCGCTGATTCGCTGATTCGCTGATTCGCTGACTCGCTGACTCGCTGATTCGCTGATTCGCCCATTCGCTGATTCGCCCATTCGCTGATTCGC
>PHCA01000380.1 GCA_002842085.1 Chloroflexi bacterium HGW-Chloroflexi-1 | reverse complement strand
GGGTAACTCAAGTTTTTGGGCTTGCCCGCCCCACGCGGATATGTTAGAATGCGATTGAAGGAATCAGTTGAACGGCGACTGGCTGGCGCAAGGCCGCCGGGTCTGTGTTTCTTACAGGACTGGTATTCATATGCCGCAGTTGCACATCCAGCTTTTACCGGGCTTTAGCGCCGATCACGAGCAGGCGGTAACTGATTACCTGGCCGGCGGTCGGCTATCTCGCAAAACCTGGCGTAAGACTTTCGAGGCGTTTGATCTCCTGGACGAAGCGGTTCTCCTCTCCGATACAGGGCGACGTACCTTCCGTGAGCTTTACGAGCAGGTAGTAGAAAGTCGCTTTGCCGATGCTTTCCTGCGCGAGTTGATCGCGTTGCGCGACGTTCGGGGGCAAAGTCTCGAACTGTGGGCGCGTTACGCAAGGCGCATCTCCGAGGAGTTTGTCCAGCGCGGCTGGAAGATGCCCGATGTGCCGGAAACACGTCTCTTGCTGGGCTATCTGCTATACTGGTGGCGAGCGTTTGCGCTGGGCTATGCTTTCGAGGTAGAAGTCTTCCATGACTTACAACAGAGCGGAGTCGCATTTCAGGCCCACAACTTGCTCGATCATCAGCAACGCCGCTCGCGGAGCGACTTGATTGTCAGCGGAATGGCCGGAGACATCAAGACCTCTGCCTATTTCGTCCAGGTTGCCGCCGCTCCCATCCACGATTTCTATATCGTGCGCCTGACCGCGGGAGGGCATGAACATGTTTTGGTGGCGATGCTTCAGCCCCTCGCCTGGGATAGAATGGATGGCGATACGGTCGAAGCCGACCTGTCAGCCGTAGCCGGGCTGCTGCCGGGTCCGGTCAGGATTCGAGAGCGTGGGCATGAGTTGATCGTGATTGACTATGCGGACTGGAAGCGGCGCATGTTGCATCTGCAGGGAGGCGAATGATGAGCACCAAGGCGCTTACAGAAATGAGCCAACCGGAATTTGATGCGTTGATTGACGGCTATATTGAACGAGAATCAAAATCCTACGGCGAGATGCCTGCTGAGATCTTCTTCGACTTGCTGTTGGAGCGTATCGAGAAGAAGGCCAAAAGGGCGGTCAATGTGAAGGTCGTTGTAACGGGAAATCGTCTGACCCTCGTTCCTGATCACAAGAGTGATGATATCGTGGTGCGCAACAACGAGGTTCTGGTCGGTGAGCGCCGGCTGGTGTTCCAATTGGCGGCGGGAGCTTCTTGACGCCTCTCCATCAAGTGACCCATCCCTACTCCGAAGACGCCCTCGTCGAACAACCCGCCATCGCGCTCTTTGCCGCGCTGGGCTGGGAGACGGCGGACTGCTTCCACGA
>PHCA01000379.1 GCA_002842085.1 Chloroflexi bacterium HGW-Chloroflexi-1 | reverse complement strand
CCGCCACCAGGCTGACCGCGCCGGCCAACACCGCGGCAGCCGTGACCGCACCGACCAGCAGCAGCATCTCCTCCACCGACGCGTAGCGCCAGTAGCGGGCGTAGACGCCGGCCCGCCGGAAGACCAGCGGCGCAATCACCAGGACCACCCCGGTGAACAGGAAGAAACCGGGCCGATGCGCGCCCAACTCCAGCTTCTCCAGCCGCAGGACGAAGCTGAGGTACGCGGCCAGGGTCAGCAGGATGACGTCACTGACAAGGAAGTAGCGGTTACGGAGTCGTGTCATAAGAAGCCATGAGGAGAAAGAGACCAAATCATGTCCTGACGGTAGTCAAATGATCAGTGTAGATTGACGGAGCTGAAGAGCCCCAAGAAAAGAATCTGCGTGCGCAGCCTGCGTTCACTTCGACAAGCCCTTCGACCGTGCTCAGGAGGGGCCTCAGTACAGGCATCTGCGTCCGATTGGTTTTGTGTCTTTTTATGGGATGCAGACTTGATGGGACGCAGATTTACGCAGATTCTTCTATTCCTTTTCCAGAGTCAAACGAATAGCCTCCCGGTCAGCGCCGAACTGGGTCGAATCGCGGAATGAGAAAATCACTGATGGGAAGAAGTGTTCTGCTCACGATACCCACACGACCAAACCTTGACTACCAAGGATTCTCCAAGCGCTCAGGAACGTGGATAATTCCAGCGTCAACGGCTGATCCAGGCTTGGATCCAAACAGATGGCCTGCTCATCGTTGATTTCGACCAGGACTACCGCATGCAGACCGGCACGTCCA
Source organism: Chloroflexi bacterium HGW-Chloroflexi-1 (assembly GCA_002842085.1). Classification (GTDB taxonomy): domain Bacteria; phylum Chloroflexota; class Anaerolineae; order CG2-30-64-16; family CG2-30-64-16; genus CG2-30-64-16. Next base: position 567 of record PHCA01000379.1, on the reverse strand, counting down.
TGGGGCAAATTCGCTGCTCGCAGAAAGACGATGACAGGCCAGTCATGACCCAAGAGATCAATGAGGCGCGCCAGCGTTGCATTCTCGAACCAAAGAGCATGATAACCCATGCTCTCCAGGCCGGTGATGGCACTCTCCGGATTTGTGCCCAGGCCGCGTACTGTGCCCAGGGCCCGCACCAATTCCTGCTCACTGTGCTGCCGGCCTCGATAGGGCCTAACCCGTGAGGTTCTTGCTTTCTGTGCAAGGATTTCTCTATCAGCTTTCACCGCTTTGGTTCTGGCTTGTCTGGGTTAGGTAAGCGCCATGCGCACACAGGCTGGCAAACACGCCTCGGGAGACTTCTGCCTGTAATGAGGAACGCCGAGCACGAGTTCTATTGATCTCCCATGATCTCAATGGCGCGATGGCGCATGGTCTCGAGTGGAGTCGAAGGCTTCTCAAGGAAATCGCCAGCCAAATCGTAGATCAGTTCGCCGATCGGCCTCAAACTACCCGACGCGAAAACGGTCACTCGCCATGCGCCTTCACGTTGTCGCGCTTCGATGGTCACCGCATCGCCCAGGT
>PHCA01000378.1 GCA_002842085.1 Chloroflexi bacterium HGW-Chloroflexi-1 | reverse complement strand
CGAGATTGCTTCGCAGTTTGTGCGATCAACGCAAAATACAACTGCACCTTGCGAGGAACTACGTGGACATCTTACTCACCCTGGCGTTGTTCATACCGTTGCTGCTGATCCTCTGGCTGGCGAACCTGGCCGAGCGGAAACGGGCCGTGCCGGCAAGCGAGTCGGCGAGCGAGTCGGCGCGGGTCCTGTCGCTGATCACCTACGCGGCCCTGGTCGTGCTCTATGGGTTGTTCATGCTGTTCGGGCTACTGTTCCAGGGGTTGGGATGGCTGGCGCAAGGCTCGGCGCCAGACTTCGCCACTTCGCTGCAGAGGAGCGGCCTGGATCCGGCCGCGTTATCCAAGATGGGGCTGGCGTTGTGGCTGCCCGCACTGCTCGGCCTGATCTTGTTGCTGCCACCGGTGCGTCGGTTGTTCGGCCGTTGGATCGCGGCCTTTGACCCCGGCAGCACGGTGCACGCCGTGGCGCTCTCCTACATCTCGCTGATCCTGGTCAACCTGCTGTTCACCCTGGCCGTGGGCCTGGACACCCTGGCGGAGATGCTGGAAACCGATGCGGCCGCCGGGATTCCGTTCAACCCGGCCGGCGGCATCTGGGCGCAGGACGTCACGCTGGCTGTCATGGCGGTGATCGGCGTGGGGTGGCTGGCGCGGCGGGGGCTGGGTTCGGCGTTGGCGCGTTTGGGGATCGCGCTTCCCACGGGGCGGCAAGTCGCGATCGGGCTGGGCGTCGGCCTGCTGATGGTCCCGGTGGCCTTGCTGGTGGAGTACCTGGCCGGCCTGGTCGGGTTCGGGGAAAACCCCGACGTGGCGCGCCTCACCGAACAGATGATCGGCCCGTTGATGACCTCGGCGCCGGGGATCCTGACGCTGGGGCTGGCGGCCGCGCTGGGTGAAGAGGGCATCTTTCGGGGCGCGTTGCAGCCGCGCTTCGGCATCATTCTCACCAGCCTGCTCTTTGCCCTGGTGCACAGCAACTACGGCTTGAGTTTCTCCACACTGCTCGTCTTCCTGATCGGGTTGATCCTGGGCCTGCTCCGTCGCCGCTTCAACACCAGCACTTCGATGATCACCCACGCCGTTTACAACATGGCGCTGGGCCTGATTTCGTTCCTGGGGTTGCTGCAGAATCTGTAGGATTGGCGGGGTTTGTGGTTTGTCGAACCAGGTGCAACGCACTTGTTGGACTTCAAGCCAGCACTTCCCGGCGGCAACAGAGCGCGTGGTCGCTAAAAAGTGCGTTGCCCTTTCCATAGTATCTTCTCAATTTTTCGGGGAATCGCTCGCTGTGGCCGGTCTCCTGACCGAGCCACCGTGGCTCGGTCAGGAGACCGGCCACAACCACCCCGGATTA
>PHCA01000377.1 GCA_002842085.1 Chloroflexi bacterium HGW-Chloroflexi-1 | reverse complement strand
GGACCCAACTCCCCCACCACCACCGGCTCGCCCCACACCGCCCACGCGAACTGATGCGCGGCCAGGCCGTCGGTGGCGAAGGTGAGGCGGAGCACGTCGCCGGCTTGCCGCGGCAGGGCCACCTCGATTGGCTCCCAGTGGATGGGCCACGCCGCGCGGCTCCACACCTGCCAGCCGGCCACGCGCACGCGGAACGCCACCAGCCGGTCATCGGCCTGCGCGCCATCGCGGATGCCGATGGCGAAGCGCAGACGCACGTCAGTCAGCCCCGCGGGCACCGGCACGTGGAACTCGACCGCGGCCTCGCCGGCCACGGGCGGGTGCATCCAGAGGGCCGGCCGGCGCTCGCCGCCCACGCTCGCCTCGGCGGCCTTGACCTCCATGCCGGCGCGATCCTTACTCGCGCGCACGTCGGCCGAGGCGAAGTGCTCCAGGAGGTTGACTTGCCAGGGTCGCGCCGCCCCTGCGGGTGTCCGAGATCCCGCGGGGTCTCGCTCGGCCCGCCAGCGCAGGAAGGCGATGTAGTCAGCCACCCGCTCCTGGTCGGCGGGGGAGAGGGTGGCGAGGTCCTGGAGAATCGTGTCAGACGAAGTCATGTAAGCTGCCTCTGCAAGCCTGCTATTTCAGGCCGAAAAGTCTGCGCAGGCGTTGATCGAGCGCGGATTGGAACCTGGGCGGAACTGAGCCAAGTTCGCGCTGGATTAGCACTGTTGCACCCGTCATCAGGCGATGCAACTGGATAGTAGAAGAGACCAGCAGGCCGGTTGCCCGGAAATCCAGATCGGTTGATTCCAGTACCGGATCGGTTGGCAACGGGCGCGCTGGGATGTGACTCGTGATGAAAGCGAACACAACATGGCGGTGAGGGCCGATCGGATCGGTCAGACAGACCGCTGGACGAATTTTGATTGCCGAGAGATCGTCGAACGGAAAGGAGACCAGCACGATCTTATTCTTGGTTGTCATGGAACGGTTTCCCGTCTGTCAGCGAGTAGATGTCTTCGGATGCCTCATGTAAATAAGCAAATGCCGGGTTTCTGGCGGCCGCGTATAGCCATTCACTCTCGCTGATCTCTGTAGTCAGTGGATAAAGCACGATGACCTTGACTCTCGCCGGTCCTGCAAATGGCAAAGGTCTGTCTAACTGTAGGCGACGTTGCAGGTCAACTGTTCCAGTCATTTCGATGGCCGTCAAAACAGATTCCATGTTTCACCTCGCACTAGAGAATCACCTGCTCTGGCCGGAATTCGGCCACCAGGCGGTCTGTGATCTCTTCCAGCAGCCTGGTAGAAACGGCTTTCATAGGCCCCCTTCACCTGATGGCCTCGAAAAGCCCTGATGCCTTTGTCCAGCCTGGTGCGC
>PHCA01000376.1 GCA_002842085.1 Chloroflexi bacterium HGW-Chloroflexi-1 | reverse complement strand
GGCGCTTCATCGGGCATCGGCAAGGCCACGGCGATCCGCTTCGCGGCCGAGGGGTGGGACGTGTGCCTCACCGCCCGCCGCGAGCGGGAGCTGGTCGCGGTGCGGGAGGGGCTATCGGCAGGCGATCACCTGGTCTGTCCGGGCGACTATAGCGATCCTGCCGTGGCTGAGACCAGCGCCGCGGCCATCGAGGGGCACTGGGGCCGGTTGGACGCGCTGGTCAACTGCGCGGGCGTCTACCTGGCCGCGCCGGTGGTCGGGTCGCCGCTGGCCGAGTGGCGCCGGCCGTTCGATGTGCTGGTGGACGGCGCGGTCAACCTGACGCGCGCCGCCGTGCCGCTCATGGATCGGGGAGGCCGGATCATCCACATCACCTCGATCCACGGCGAGCGCGCCGAGGTCAACTCCAGCAGCTACAGCATGGCCAAGGCCGCGCTGAACCAGTATTGCCGCGCCCTGGCGCTGGAGCTGGCCCCGGCCGGCATCCTGGTCAACGCCATTGCACCCGGCTTCGTGAACACCCCGATGAGCGTCGTTGACGGCGTGAACGAGCTGGCAACCGAATGGTTCCGGCGCAACTACGTCGAGGGCCATCACCTCCCGCTGCGCCGTCCCGCCCGGCCAGAGGAGATCGCCAGCGTGGCCTGGTTCCTGGCCGGCCCCGATGCTTCGTACATCACCGGGCAGGTGATCACCGTGGACGGCGGATTGACCAGCACCTTCTGAATGACAAAGGAGATAACTACCCAGCCCTCTGTCATTGCGAGCGCAGTTTGCGAAGCAATCGGGATTGCCGCAATCCCCACCATGGCGGAGATTGCTTCGTCGCAAACTACGCTCCTCGCAATGACAGGCTGAGTAGTTACCAAAGGAGATTTATGAGCAAACCTAACGAAGTGGCCGTGCAACGCCGGTGGGACTGGCGCTATCCCGTCGTGGCGCGCGGCGAGGGCATCTACCTGTGGGACACCGACGGCAAGCGGTACATCGATGGCTCCGGCGGCTCGTCCGTGGTCACGTCGATCGGCCACGGCGTCAAAGATATCCCCGAAGCCATGTACAGGCAGGCGCAGGACTACTCTTTCTACCCTGCCCATGCGTTCTCCAACCCCAGGCTGTTGGAGCTGGCCGACCTGCTCGCCGGCCTGGCGCCCGGCGCGCTGCGCAACAACTGCAAGGTCTGGATGACCGTGACCGGCAGCGAGGCGACCGACGACGCGGCTCGTCTGGCCCGGCAGTATTGGGTGGTCAAGGGCAAGCCGTCAAAGCACATCATCATCGCGACATGCCCAAAATCCCGCCCTGCTTCTGCTACCGCTGCTACTTCGAGAAGACCTACCCGTCCTGCAACCTGCTCTGCGCCCGCGCGCTCGAAGACGCGATCTGCCAGGCGGGGTCAGAAAACGTCGCCGCCTTTATCGCGGAGCCGGTGGTCGGTTCGGCCCTGGCCGCGTGCCCGGCCGCGGACGGCTATTTCCAGGTCATCCGTGAGATCTGCGACCGCTATGATCTGCTGTTCATCGCCGACGAGGTGATGACGGCCCTGGGGCGCACCGGGGTGATGTGGGGCATCGAGCACTGGAACGTGACTCCCGACATCATCGCCATGTCGAAGTCGCTGACCGCCGGCTATTATCCGGTCGCGGCGGTCATCGGCAGCAACGACCTCTGGGAGACGCTGCGCGCCGCGAACGCGCACTTCCGCGCCGGTCACACGCTAAACGCCAATGTCATCGGCATGGCGGCCGCCATCGAGACAATCAAGTACATCCTGAAGCACCACCTGACCGACAACGCCCGCGAAGTGGGCGCCTACTTCCTGGGCAGGTTGCAGGAGCTACTCGCCTATCGCACGGTCGGCGACGTGCGCGGTAAGGGGATGATGGTGGGTTTCGAGTTTGTGATGGACAAAGTGACCAAGGCGCCCTTCCCACCCGAGCGGGAGATCTCGCGGCTTTTCTCCGAGCTGACGTTCGAGCGCGGCCTGGTCACATACCCCTGCGCGGGCACGGTGCGGGGCGTCGCCGGCGACACGATCCTGATGGCGCCGCCGCTGATCACCACCAGAACCCAGATCGACGAGATCATGGCGATCTTGCACGAGAGTATGCAGGCATTCGAGGTCGCCGTCGAGCGGCTTTAAGGGCAGTTTTTCATGCCGTGCGCGGCGCCACGGCGCATGAAAACCTCACCCCCCTGCCCCCCTCTCCTGCCAAGAGAGGGGGAAGTGCGGCGCCCCTT
>PHCA01000375.1:1517-2234 GCA_002842085.1 Chloroflexi bacterium HGW-Chloroflexi-1 | reverse complement strand
GAGATAGTCCGCGCACCAGCCCAGCCGCCAGACCTGGAACCGGCCGGTCTTCACCTCGCGCAGGTAGTCTGACCAGGCCATGTCTTGCAAGTTCACAGTCACCCCCAGCACGCTGGCCCAGTTGTTGCGGATGTAGTTGGCAATGGCCCGGTGGCCGGTGGAGGTGTTGAACCAGAGGGTGATGGGCGGCAGGCCCTGGCCATTGGGATAGCCGGCCTGGGCCAGCCACTGGCGCGCCTGGGTCGGGTTGTAGGGGATGCCCACCCCCTCGGCGTAGCCGTCCACGTGGCCAAAGACGCCGGGCGGGGTGAAGGTGAGGGCGGGTTGCTGAACGCCGCCGGTAACCGTGTTGATCAACCCCTGACGATTCGTGGCGGCGATGAACGCCTTGCGCACCAGAGGGTTGTCGAACGGCGGCTGCGAGACGCTGAAGCCGTAGTAGTAAGTGCAGGGGATAGGCTGGAAACGCACTTCCTGACGTAACACCGGGTCGAGGGAAGTGCCAATGGGCAAGTCAGCCGTATCCAACTGGCCGTTCAGGTACATCGTCCAGGCGGTGGGTCCGGCTGGGTCGTCCATTGTCCACAGCCTGGCCCGTTCGATCTGGACGTTGGCGGTATCGTAGTAGGCGGGGTTTTTGTCGAGCTGGAGATAATCGCCGTCGGCGCTGGCGACCCGCGCTGTCAGCCGGTAGGCGTCGCTGGTGACGATGTGCGC
>PHCA01000375.1:0-1373 GCA_002842085.1 Chloroflexi bacterium HGW-Chloroflexi-1 | reverse complement strand
CCGGACGCCAGGTCGGGCCGGATCGCGGCGGTCTCGTCGTCCAGGTCCACCAGGCCGCCGAAGAGCTGCTCGATGACGAGGGTGGATGCCGTGTCTTCCGCCAGGGCGGGGTCGAGGGTGGAGGGATTCGCGATGGCCAGGTTGAGGGTGAGGGGTGCGTCAGTCGCTTTTACCCCCCCCCTCGAAAATTTGTTCTAATGGACCGCTCAACTGCAACGATTGAGCGACGGCGGCCCCTTCCAGGGCAAGGGCCAGCCCCACGACGAAGACGAACAGGACGAACGAACGGGTTTTCATGCGATGCTCCTTTGGGCGACGATTGTCGTTTCGGCCAGCCGCTCCCGCCGGATTGCCAAATCCGGCGGCCACGGCGAGGATTTGGCAATCCCCGCCGAGCAAATGGCCCAAACGAAGATCATCGCCCTCCTTTGCATTGCGAGCAGGCGAACGGCGCCTGCGGCCGGCCAAAACATTGTCCTCAACAGTGTGGCCGATTGAGCAAGTGCGGTCTGTTGGATCACCAGGAATCGCTCTCTTTGTCCATTATATCAACGCCACAACCAAATGCAAAATGCAAGATAAACTCGCGTTCACGGCAGATTGACAGCGTTTAGGCGGTGCGGTAGAATAGCCGGGAGTGTGACCGAGGAGGTGAGTGCGAATGCATGAGACGCTGCTCGCGGAAAGCACTCTTGAGATGTTGCTACGGCACGGTCTGCTGTACCCGACTACAGCCGACCAGGAACAAGGATATCCGAATACCGATGCAAGTTGAAGCTACCGCCCTACCTGGCGTTCTCGTCATCACCCCTCGAGTGTTCAGCGACCCGCGTGGCTTTTTCTTCGAAAGCTATAGCCAGAAGAAATTCCAGGAGCATGGTATCGACACTGTCTTCGTGCAGGACAACCACTCCAGGTCGGCGCGGGGGACGCTACGGGGGTTGCACTTCCAACTGCCGCCGGTCGCCCAGGTCAAGCTGATCCGCGTCGTGCGTGGCGCGATCTGGGACGTGGCCGTGGACATCCGGGCCGGCTCGCCCACCTTCGGCCAGTGGGTCGGTATGGAGCTCAGCGCGGAAAACTTCCGCCAGCTCTATATCCCAATCGGTTTCGCCCACGGGTTCTGTGTCCTCAGCGACGAGGCCGAGGTGCTCTACAAAACCAGCGACTTTTACAGCTCGACCCACGAGAAGGGGATCGCCTGGAACGACCCGGCGCTGCACGTCGCCTGGCCGCTCGCCGCCCCCTTGCTCTCCGCCCGCGATCAGCGCGCCGGCGCCCTGGCCGACTACCTGGCCGACACGCCGTTTGTATACGAAGGGTAGATTGGGAAGTTGGGAAGTTGGTAAATTGGTAAATTGGTAAATTGGTAA
>PHCA01000374.1 GCA_002842085.1 Chloroflexi bacterium HGW-Chloroflexi-1 | reverse complement strand
CCTAGTACAGCCCGGCATAAGTCCCTCACCAGTTAGCGGAAAATCGCCAGTGGGGGTATGATCGGGAGCAACTTCTTCTTTGGAGGTAGCTCCCGATGCCAGGACCACAACCGGCTTCCGTCGTCCATCTGCCCAGTCGCGTGCGGAAGCTCCTCAAACGCTTGCTGCGTCGCCAACAGCTACCGCGCTGTCTGGTCTGGCGCATTCGGATCGTCTTGCAGGCGGCCAAGGGGCGCTCGAACAGCCGGATTGCGCGCCGGCTGGGCGTCGACCGCGCCACGGTGCGGCTGTGGCGTGAGCGCTGGGCGGCGGCCCAGGCGCAACTTGAGACGGCCCTGTTGGAAGGGGCCACGCGGCGGCAGTTGTTGGCGCTGCTCGAGACGGTGTTTGCGGATGCGCCGCGCCCCGGCGCCCCCGACACGTTCACGCCCGAACAGCGCGTGCTGATCATCGCGGTCTCGTGCGAACCGCCGAGTCTGTCCCTGCGGCCGGTGACCCACTGGACGCCGCACGAACTGGTCGCCGAGGTCGTCAAACGCGGCCTGGTGGCCAGCATCTCCGAGCGCACGGTCGGCCGCCTGTGGGCTGAGGCGCACTTGAAGCCGCACTTGAGCCGCTACTGGCTCAACAGTCGGCCCGCCGACGCCACCGCCTTTGACGCCCAAGTGCGTTTGGTGTGCGACCTCTACCGCCAAGCACTCACCCTGAAGGCCGCGGGGGTGCATCTGATCAGTTGCGACGAGAAGACCGGCATCCAAGCCCTGGAACGCATCGCCCCCACCTTGCCCATGCAACCGGATCGGGTGGAAGGCCGCGAGTTCGAGTACATCCGGCATGGCACGCAGTGCTTGATCGCCAACTTCGAGATCGCTACTGGGCAAATCGTGACACCGACGATTGGCCTGACCCGCACTGAGGCGGACTTCGTGGCCCACGTGACCCAAACCGTCGCTAGCGACCCCGCAGGCCGGTGGATCTTCGTTGTCGACCAGTTGAACACCCACCAATCCGAAGGCCTGGTGCGTTGGGTGGCGACGGCCTGTCAACTGCCGGACGAATTGGGCGTCAAAGGCAAGTCCGGCGTGTTAGAATCCATGAGTACCCGCAAGGCGTTTCTGGAGGATGAAAGTCATCGCATTCGCTTTGGCTACACGCCCACGCACACGTCGTGGCTGAATCAAGTTGAGATCTGGTTCAGCATCTTGGTCCGCCGCGTGCTCAAGCGGGCCAGCTTCATCTCCACGGTGGACTTGCGCCAGCAGCTCTTGGACTTCATTGAGTACTTCAACAAACACCTGGCGCATCCCTTCAAGTGGACTTATACCGGCAAACCCCTCACCGTCTGATCTGGTGAGGGATTTACGCCGGGGTGTACTAG